>CAMYXE010000050.1 GCA_947303165.1 uncultured Pseudomonadota bacterium
AGATTTGAACAACATCGATAATCGTGCGGAAAGATACAATTTTTATTCACCTTTGTCATACATGTCGTCCAAAGAAGTTTTTGAAAATTGGCGTAAAACAACCGCGGTTGATATTCGTGAAATGGCAAAGAACGGAATCAGACGGACCGTGACCGTATTTGATGAAATATTATACCCAGAATCCAGCGATTATTTGCAGGTTGATTATGAAACCAAAACATGGTATAAACCAAATGATATGGCCGAAGAACCAGAGATAAAACGTGGAACAATGTACCTGAATGTGGACTATAGTGGCGCAGTCAAGGAACCAATAGAAAGTGTTCAAAAGGCATTGCATAATGGTATAGATCCGGCGGTTGTATTTGGGTTCTCGGTGTCGGGTGTTATTATTGACGAGAAATGATAATGAAACGTGTTTATACTATTTTTAGTGTTGTTTGTACCATATTCTTGGTTGGTAATTGTTGTATTGCAGATGAATTTAATTTTGAAGAATTTGGTTCGGACGAAAACGCAGAGATGGATGGTTATGATATAGAAACAAATGACGACGAAAACAATGAATGCCGTATGGTTCAGGTATCAATAAATTCTGATGCGGCGCCGGTTGCGGCGGGAAATTTTGATATTGCCGGCATAATGTTGGGTATGAGTTTTGACGAGGCGCAAATGATTGCGCGTGAAAACGGACTATATGTAAATCGACCTAAAAATAGTGTTGTGTATGCCATACATAAAGATTGGAAATACAACCTGGATTATGAATGCAGACAGCAAAAAATTTACATTCCTGAAAAATTGGAACGTTGTATAAATACACTGGCGCGAAATCGTGGCGTATTGTACGCATCAGAATTACATTTGGTGCGTGATATAACTGGTGAAACAATAGACGTGTATTTTACAAGTAATGCGACCGATAATGTTGTATGGAAAATTGTTTACAAAAATGATGTAAACCAAGAAGAAGGCGCACACGAAAAATTTGAAAATCAAAAGAACAAAAAAATTATGGCATGGTGGCAAGGCGTGTTGGAAAAATACGGTGAACCGAATTCTGGAACCGACAAATGGGCCAGTTCTGATAGCGCATTCGACCCATTGATGACGGCGTATTATGGTGAATTAGAATTGGTTGACTGTGGTCGCCAAACTGATGACAGTTCGGCAAATATGCAACAGGCCATGGATAACTTTGCGGTAAAGCCATATGCTTTTTAATAAATGACTTCGTATAAAACCGGATTATTTTCTGAATTTATTGCGTGCATATATTTAATGTTGCATGGGTTTCGTATTGTTAAAAGGCGATACACAACGGGCAAGCATACCGGGCGTGCCGAAATTGATATAATCGCGAAACGCGGAAAGCTTATCGTGTTTGTCGAAGTTAAACACCGAAAAACTATCGATGCCGCGTGGGGCGCAATTAGTTCCGCCCAGGAACGCCGTCTGAGGTTGGCGGCGGAAACATTTTTAATTCAAAAGAAATGGATGGGCGACGCACGGTTTGACGTTATTATTATCCACGGATTTCATATTGAATGGGTCAAGAACGCATTTTAATTTTCGGCATTTTTTAATTAATTGCCATTTGGCATAAATACGTTTAAGTCAGGTCCGGCAATGAATGTTCCCGTACCTGCGTTTGTAAAGAATGTATTTGACACCAAATCATACATTCCCAAAACATCGTCACTATTACGCCGCGCGGGGATAAAATTGCGAACCGTGTTGGATCCTTCTTTAAGGATGAAATAATATATTTTCACTTTACCTTTATATATGTGATTGTTATCAGACCTTTCCGCAAACAGCAGAATAGTCAGATTATTGGTTCCCGCGAATGTGCCTCTTGTAGCGACCAGTTCATTATCCCTATATGCCTTACCATTTGTGTTATAAACAACTTTGTGTTTCAATAGATCACTCACATCCGCAATTTGATTACGTCTATTAAACCACCACATTCCCACAGATGAAGCTCTGTATCCAAAAGCACTCAGAGCTGAACCAGCAACCTGACCAAATACATAATTTGAACCACTAAATTCCTTAAACTGGTATTCAAATTCTGCCAACGTATTAGCTTTTACTGTTATTCCCATATCAATATACTGTGTACCCGTGGATTCAAGATATTCCAATTGTGTATATCCGGTGGGCAACATATTTACGTCTTTTGTTCTTATTTGCCACCCCAAACAATTCGCATCTGTGTGCGCATCATTTTCATGCCATTCTACACATACAAATTCGGTATCAATTGCATTTTGTATTGCGGAATCCGCCACACCCGCGGTTACAAGGTCGTGTTGTTGAGTCAAATAATCACCGGTTGCGTCGTAAATTCCTTTTTCACCGATATTCCCTGATTCACCGGTATGGGTTAAAACAGTATTTGTGTCTTTTGCGGGAACAATATCTTGTTTTGTTGCGACTTGGTCATCGACATAATTTTTTGATGTGAGTGTTGTGTCCGCATACGCAACGCATGAAAATATAACAAAGATTGCAACAAAGATTTTTCTCATACTTTTTTCCCCCAGGGTAACAAAATAACCGCCAAACAGAATTGACGGTCGGGGTGTTGAGAAATCATACGAAACAATGACTCTGGTGGTATTTATATATACACCACCAGCACCCCGACATTTTCGGGGTTTTTTGACGACACAACACAAGTAAAGTTTATGTTTATGCCGGTTTCGTACGGGCTTCTCACAGCCCCAAACCGAATTTCTATTCAGTTCACTAGGATGCTACCAAAAATTCTGAACAAACTGCAAGAAAAATATAAAGATTGTTTCTTACCAGTATAAACTTTTAGAACCGCTGATTAAATGTGAATTCAAACGAAATTTTGTCGTATTCGCGTTGCCATATATTTGAATCGCGACGACTGTATGAAAAAGTCAATGTCGGGACAAAACCCCATATATCAAATTTGTTATTAGATAGTGATATGGCATAACGTTGCGTAAAATCACTTTCTGTAATTTGTCGATATGCACCATCCTTGACCGCCCAGCGTGGGCCGTCATAGTTTGTCCAACCCAAGGAAGGTTCAAGATATACATGGAACCCAAATGGTAATTCTGCACCGAATCCCAATGCAATCGTATAACGCCAATTTTTATAAATATCATTTTTTGCGTATTCGCGCGTGATCCCACTGCGCAGAATTAAATACTTTGATGCATCAAAAGAATAGACAATGCGTGAATTCCCAGAATATGTTTGTCCATTCATATATTTTGCATAATCATCATACAAATTATTTGTCATGGCCAATGACAGCCCCAGTCCCCAATGGCGTGATAAATCGTAATTTGCATCCAATTTGCCACCATATGATAAATTATATCCATCCCAACCGTAAAAACGTCGCGACATAATCCCGGCAACCCAAACATCACCTTTGTTCCAAACATATCGTGGCCCGGTTGATGCGCCAAGGTATAAATCGTCATATTCATGTTTGTTATAAATATTGGAATAAAGGTTTGCGTCGCTTTTCCAACGCCAATTATTACCAAATTTCAGTTCGTAATTTCCGCCCAATGTCACATTATACCCAACCGCAGAAATGGGGTCGGGCAATTGGTGACAGAATATACCGAATTCATTTGTGATACATTCTTCGCCGCCAGCAACCTGATTTATGTTATTATCAGGCGCGGCACCAAAATTAAACCATACATTCCAATTTTTATTCTGGCGAATGATATATCTGTTATACATCATTAATTTTTTTACCGCATCTGGGATATCGTCGCCACCCATGGCAAGGCGCAATTGATAATCGGCACGATACCATTGTTTTTTGGCCATATAACACAACGCGAGTTCATATCTGACCTTGGCCAAATCAGGTTGTTCATCAAGCATCTGTCGATAAATTTTTATGGCATTATCATAATCGCCTTGGCGTTGAAAAATCTGTGCAAGCAGATACCACCGTTCGGTTTCAATAGGCACACTTTTTGTTTCAGGCATCATAGTTAAAATTTGCGATGCGTGTTCATAGTCACCCATATCTATTAATTTGCCGGCCATCTTGACCGCATCTAATGCGGTCATTTTGATTTCGGTAATATTATTCTTGTTGGAATCCGATATGTCCGATTCAGCCCATGTGAACATGGGCTGAATCATAAATAATAAAACAAGAACTATACGTTTTAACATAAAACCAAACAGAATCTGTTGGGATAAATCCAACAGATTCAAATGTTTTATTCTTGGGGTCCATCTTTTTGACCGCCAAAGGCACCATATACAGACAATTCATGTTGAATTGTGTTGGCACCAAGTCCGTGCTCGGGGTCGGCCTCGTTCGACCAACGTTCATCCATCCAGAATCCAGCGGTTGCTTCGGTTGGGTCCGTTTTGTCTTGTCCATAGTATTCGGCATTAAAACTGCCGTTTATACTATGTTGGTCGACAAGACTGGTTCCATTGGTCATATCAATCGCGTTCACCGCATCCCCAGAAGTATTAACAATTCTATTATCTGGATTACCGTCCCCATCAACTAGACTGTTATTTCTGTGAATAGTGCCATCATTATCGGCCCTAAAGAATTGGAATCTTTGATCGATATTCCTATCGACTGTGTCGCCGTTCACTTCTTTTGTTTCGTTAAATGTGACATTCATTGTCGAATCGCCTTCGGTCCCCTGGATAACCATTTCGTACCAATCAGAACCTATGGCCGCATCGCCTTCTACGGCTGTTAGATTCGCCATTGTCAATGTATGTTGTGCATCGGCCCCATCATTAACAATATTATATTGTAACACCGCGCTTGTATCTTTATACAACGCCGTGTTTTTGTAATTATTCGCAGTATAATTAACATCATTCATGCTATAATTTTTATTCTTGTGATGGTTTTCAACTGTGACTATCGCCGTCCCAGTAAATGTAGCGCCGTCTTCCAATTGATTATGTTCCATGTCAGTATTGTTCATACGACGTTGGTCATAGCCACCAACATATGTTGTATAACTTGACCCTAACACATCGTCACCATCGCTGCGGGTCAATTTGGCATAACCAAAATCAGAATATTTCAATTTAACACCATCCTCTGTGCCCATACCATGCATTACCGCAACTTGGTGAATATCGCGCACAAATGCATTGGTAATATCGGCAGATGTTATTGAATTTATTTTTTCTATATACCAATTAACAACCGCTACGGCATCATCTAAATCATCAGAATTATCTGCGCCATGTTGATTATGTATTTTTTTATTTACCTTGGAAATAATATATTCTATCAATTTTTCCCGTGCTTCTTCTGGTGTTAATTCCGTTTCACTGGTAATTTCGATATTTTTAAATTCACCTGGTTCAAGTATTACGCTTTCAAATGCCAACGCATCTTCACCTTCGTTATATTTACCCAAGGCGAATTCATATTGGTGCACATCATTGGAAAATTTGGTACCATTACGAACCAAAGTTCCCGCCTTGTCATCCAAATATGCTTCCCCGAATGGATTCAATCCCCATGTTGCATCGGGCGCAACTGCCTCGGCCTCACCGTCGCTATTGATAATAATTCTTTTGTCTGCCCACGAAGAACCGTATTCACCGATTGGATCTTCCATTAA
>CAMYXE010000051.1 GCA_947303165.1 uncultured Pseudomonadota bacterium
CATTAAAAGATCTGGCTAAATTATGTGGCGTCACATTTCAACAAATTCAGAAATATGAAACTGCGGACAATCGTATATCCGCTTCACGTTTATTTGAAGTTGGCGTGGCATTACAAACCCCCGTATCATTTTTCTTTGTCGGCTTACCTGGAAATATGCCAGACGAAACAAAAACGACACGTTCAATGCGTGTACACCAACCAAACGAAGACGACCCATTGATTCGCACAGAAAGTTTGGAATTAATAAGACTTTATTGGAAACTGGCAAACGATAAACAGCGTGCCGCAATAATGGATATGCTAAAAAGTTTTATCGGCGCAGAATAGGGCATAAAACAAAAAACTACCCAGTTGGGTAGTTTATTTTATAACTGATATTTCTCAACTATCTTATATAACAAACAGAACCTTCGTAATATCCACCAACATCTTCGCATCTGGATTTATACCAAGAATCATCAAATTCACAATCTTCCGTTGTCGCATTCCATTTTGCAACATCCCCATCCGTGCTGTCTGGTGAATTATAACCCAAACATTCTAACTTAATAGTATTTTCATAACACTTGCCCCAATTTTCTATTGTAGAATCCCCAGTTCCACGTCCCGAAACCTGATCATAAAACTTTGATAAAGGTTTAGAGCCAATTTCACTATCAACTGGTTTCACAACACCTGTTCCATCAGCTCTGTCCGTAGATGGATACCAAAAACCATCCAATTCTTCACAAATTTCAGAAAGCGATGCACGAACCCCACTGCGAACATCAGCGATCGCCGATTCAACACGCGTCCGAACCCCTAGCGGCAATTTGGAATAGTTTACTTCGTCTTTATCTGCTACATCGTGACAATTATCATAAGCATACTTTTGTACAACATACGGCAAACTCATGTTATTTTCTTCTAAATAATACGGCAACATACCCTTGCACTGATACGGGAATTCCGTTGAATTGTCACTGGGGGTACAAAGCTTTTCAACATATTCATCTATTGCATCACTACATTTTTCAACGACATTCAATGAATCAACGGCCTTAACATAATTTATCAAAGATGCCAAACCACACCCACTTGAATCACCGGTTAAATGCCCACGACTATCAAATTTGCATTCCTGTTCGCTATTATTTCCATATAACGCAGCGCATGCAACAACCTTTTCACGGCACATATCACGCGCAGTATAACGTCCCAACGCCCCCGCCGCCGTTGCAGTATCTTTGTCAAAATCTTTCAACGCCTGGGTTTGGGTATCATAGCATTCCCCCATGATACTGACACAAGACATCTTGACTTCTTCTATTTTCGCACTTTGTGCCTGAGCAATTTCAATAAGTGCGCTACGCTTAAATTCCGTCCAAACAAAATCCGCAACATCACGACAAGTATCCAATTCACGTGTCACATATTTACGATAATTTTCCAAAAATTTATCATACGCCTGATTTGCCCCCAAAACATCCGCATTAAAATTACCCGAACTGTTGGCACCATCCAATACAATAGTATTCTCTAATTGAAACAAGCGCGGACTATATATCGGTTCGCCCGTTGCACCATTGATATATGCACCCGTCGGATCAAGGCAACGTTTATAATCTTCACCGCATGCCGTGTCTGCCAATATTGCCGAACGAACCTTGGCAACACATTCATTCACATCCGCTGAATTATGCGAACGATATTCTTCCAATCTGGCTTCACGCAAATATTTCTCCGCTGTTCTAATTGCCTGTGCCACGGTTTCGCGTTTCTTTGCTATATTTTTTTCATACGCGTTACAATCCTGAGTAATCAAAATATTATACGAACTTTTCGACATAGAAAACACAGCATCATTTTCACACGACGATTGAGACAAACGGGAACACTGCTTTTGGGCAGCACTGAACAAAGCAGTGCCTTCCAACGCAGATAAATCTTGTTCTGATGACGAAAAGAGAGAACTAGCATCCCCAGACCAAATATCATCCATATCAGTTGAGAAATTCAAATCTAAAACCCCGATAGAATTTGAAGACGATGACGTTTTACTGGAACTCTTCCCTGACAACAAATCGTTTATTTCGCTAAGCATTTTTGCCGATGCACTGGTGTCCCTTTTTATTGCTTGTTCCCCAACAGTTGCGGAATACATAGCATTTACCTCGGCCGCACTTTTGTCTACAGCCTCTAGGTTATTATCTTGAAATTGCTGCAACATAATCATGGCTCTGTCAAGCGCATTCTCGGTATCACGGAACTGCGTAAACCGATCACTACAGAAACAACGCCGATATGTATCATTTGCTTGCCCACATATTTGATCCATACATGTTGCATAAGATTCTCGACAATTTGCATAGCCTGAACCAATCTTACTAACATCGTTATAAAGAGCAGTTGCACGAACCAATGCACTACGTGATATATTTCCAGCACTTAGCACCGAATTCTTCCCAACCCGTGCATTAGTAACTGTTGCGCTGCGCGATATACGCGACGCATTTGTTGGCGATACAATACCCGTTCTAACACGTGTCGATGAGGTAGCATTGCGTGAAAGACGCCCAGACAACGCTGCACGTTCCACAACTGTGGCACGCGACTTGGTTGCACGCGTACGTGTCGGCGATGCACCAGACGATACACGGCGTGCTATTACTTCCCCGGCAGATTGACGCACAGACGTAGACGAATCGGACGCACGTGGATTAACCGGCGCAACCGCCCCCGCATTCCATGCGAAATAGAACAATGCCATCACACACAAAAAACAAGAAAAAATCCTTTCTCGTTTAATCAATCTTTCTCCCTTCTGCCCTTAATCGTATCATTTTTGCGAAACCTGAATCAAGTATAAATTATTCTATACAGCAATTCACTGCTTTTTTTACCCAATCTCCTAATCTATGAACTGCCGATTTTGATTCTGCTATCTGTTTGTTTGCGTCCTTCACTTCGCCTTTTGATAACCCAACCACGGCATCATAAAGCATAGGTTCCACCTTTTTCACACCAGCCAAATCAATCATTTTCATATTCAATCCCCAGAATAAAGAATACAACTCATAGGCCTTTTCAAACATCTTGTATGCATCTTTCTTGTTACCAACCCCTATTGCCTTGGTACCAACCTCATACAAACGCATAGATGCCGCTAATAAATGTTTTGAAATACACCATACCTCGCTACCTTCACCAGACTTGTCTACGATTCGTTCCATTAATTCCTTGCGCATTTCACGAACAACATTTATCAGATCATAGAAACCTGGTTTCTTGGTTTTTGCGCCACTGAAAAAGAAATGTTCTTCTAGCGATACCAAATTCATCAAAGCAATAGACAAATCTTGGTCGGAAGACAAATCAAGCGGATTTATCTTTTTTGAATCGTCTATTTTTTTAACCATTTCTTCCAAAGACATTTTTTTCATTTTTACTTTCTCCTTGTAACTACTTTGTTATTATCCAAAACACCAGGGTCGCAATCAACAAGAACGATATTGGAACAACAACCTTTTGAAATGCGAACTGTGCGTGGCCCCCATTTCTATTTTTTATAGCAATATACCACCGTGCACCAGCCCAGAAACAAACCGTTCCGACGATTGTTCCCAAAAGGAATTTATCTATTCCCCATAATGAATTTACCCCAAAATGCACATTTGGCATCAAATAAACCGTCCCCAACAATGCATAACAAACAACAAAAGGAACGACAACGCCCCAAAACACACTTCTAATTCCACGTTTTTTTAGCCAACTAGCTGTCCATAAAAACAGAGATAATGTTAACCCGCCAGCCCAAATACCAGTGATAACATCATCAACGCCTAATAAGCGCGCTCCCTCAAGGCCCGCCCCAACTGCAACAGTGCACACAGGGCAAACAGCCACAGCAGCCGTTGTAACAACCATAAATGCCGCCAAAGCCGCTAACAATAACTTACTAGTTTTTTTCATTATTTCTCCTTTCACATTTTTTCATATTACAAAAAATCGTTTTAGTGGGTCAACACAATTTTATAACCCCACGCATATGTGCACTGCGCGCACGTGGATTCTGCGCCAATTCATGGGCATCAGGTTTTTTTGTTGGCAATAATTCAAACCCAGCAGCCGCGGCAACTGGAATCCGTGGATCACCGGCTACACTGGTCCAAACACGAAAAAGATTTTTTACAATTCTATCTTCTATTGAATGAAATGTCACACAAATACAACGACCTCCGGGTTTCAAAAGATTTGGCACCGCAGCTAATGCACGATTCAATTCTCCCATTTCATCATTTAATGCTATACGTAATGCCTGGAAAGTTGGGGCAACATCACGTGGGTTATGAATCAAATCGCGCAATTCAAATGTCGTTTGTGGCATGGCATCTTTGATGGCACGTGCAATTGCCACCGCAGGTTTCACATCACCAAAATCCCGCAATATTTTGGTGATATCGGCAACCGACCATTCACAAAACATATCACATATAGTTGGACCATCAGATGACATACGCATATCAAGCGGTGAATCAAACCGGAACGAAAAACCACGTTCTGGAGAATCTATTTGCATGGATGAAATACCTAAATCAAAAACAATCGCGTCATATTTCTCGTTCAATTCCGCCATATGCGAAAAAGTCTTGGCAATAAAATTAAATCGGGAACCAAACTGTTCTTTTATCCCAATTGCATCTGGAATAACTGTTGGATCCCGATCAAATGCCGTCACATTTGCCCCCGCATCCAAGAAACGACGGGTATAACCACCTGCACCAAATGTGGCATCTATGACATTTGCGCCATCAATGTTTCCAATAGCATTCATAACTGCATCGATAAGAACCGGTTTATGTTTCATCATTCTATATTTACCTTTATACCAAGTCCGGTAAAATCCGTAACGGTTGTTTTACCAAGTTCAACACCACCCTTTAATTCCAGTGTTGTTTTTTTACCACCAGAATAAAGATTCAATACGACCTTGGTCTTGCCCGGCCGCAATGTTCCCAATGCCTTCTTAACATCGGCAAGCACACCTTTGTCACGTATATCCAGCGTTATTTTTTTTGTAATTTGCGCGACCCATTGTGTAAGTGGAATAATAGAATCTATGAATATAGAAACCCTATCATCGCGGTTCGAGATGCGTCCAGATATAACAACCTCGTTTTCTGTCGCGACTATCCCAGAAAGATTTGGAACCGCGTCACCAAAAGCAACCGCATCAATATTACCAAAACTATCCGATGCGTTAATAGTAAGCATTTCCTTACCGGTTTTGGTCCGTCTTTGCGAATGAGAATTTATATTTACTGCAACACGAACACTTGCCCTGTCTGGCATACCAACAATCGTGGCACTGGTTGCCAGATTTTCACGCGCAATCAGATGTTTGTATTGATCCAACGGGTGAGCAGAAATATAAAATCCCAACGCACTAAGCTCGTTATCTAACTTTTGCCCAAAAGTCCACGGCGTCGTTTTAACCAAATTTTTGGCTAACCTATCTTCTGCAACATCATCTTCAACAGTAT
>CAMYXE010000052.1 GCA_947303165.1 uncultured Pseudomonadota bacterium
CACCACAAGGGCATTTCATGTAAAGTGGATTTTTATTGACGATATACAAAGTCCGTTGGGGTTTCATCTCGTCATGTATTTTGCGTGGATTAAGTGACAAGATAAAATGACAGTAATATTGCATGCAACCGCCACGTATCGGCACCAATTTTTCTAATTCTTCTAATTTATCAAAAACTTCTTCGTTTTTCAAAAAACCACACTTCATACGTGGCCCATGCCAGTTGCCAAAACAAAATACTACATCTGTTAAATTATAAATCCCGTCGGCCATTTTAAATCCGTTCGTATGTATATTGTATCACAAGTTTTATCAAAAACCGACGGCTTTATTTGCTTTTACCTGGACTTAAGAACCCCAATTTTTCTAAAGCGGTTTCAATCAGCTTCCATGCAAATAATATACCGCACAAATCTGCAAACCAACCCCAGAACGGGCCAAAAATTCCTGATGTTGTAGTGGTGCTTGCCATTTTTTCACCTCTTGGTTACACATGTGATAGTATTACAAATGTATCGTTTTGTCAACTGTAAATTTAATAGAATAAAAATGCTTTATTTCTTGACCTGGACCGCAAAAATTTGCTATCTTTCACGTGTTAAAACATCAAGGAAAGAGTAAGGTTATGTCAGAAATTGAAAATACAAATGAAATAAACGAAATCAAGATTCCACAATCTTCTATTGAACATGAAATGCGGACCAGTTTTTTGGACTATGCAATGTCCGTTATTGTTGACCGCGCATTACCAGATGTGCGCGATGGGTGCAAACCTGTGCATCGTCGTATTTTATACGTTATGAATGATGTTGCGCCGGCAACCAAGCCAACGGTAAAGTCTGCGCGTATTGTCGGTGATGTTATGGGTAAATACCACCCGCATGGTGATAGTTCTATTTACGAAGCTATGGTTCGTATGGGACAAGATTTTTCTATGGGTGAAATGTTGGTCCAAGGTCAAGGTAATTTCGGTTCGCGCGACGGTGATAAAGCCGCGGCTATGCGTTATACCGAGGCACGCCTTTCCAAACTTGGTGCAACATTGATGGAAGATATGGACAAAGATACGGTTGATTGGCAACCGAACTTTGACGGAACATTGCAAGAACCTGTTGTGTTGCCAACCAAGTTTCCGAATTTCCTGGTAAATGGTGGTTCGGGTATCGCTGTCGGTATGGCGACAAATGTTCCAACATATAACTTGGGTGAAATTTGCAACGGTATTTTGGCTATTCTGGATAATCGTGAATTAAGCGATGATGATTTGTTCCAAATAATCCCGGGGCCTGATTTTCCAACGGGTGCAATTATTATGGGGCGCGCAGGTGCGTATAAAGCGCATACTACGGGACGCGGCTCAATTATTGTTCGTGCAAAAACACATAATGAAAAATTCCATGATCATGACGCAATCGTTGTCGATGAAATTCCGTATCAGGTTAACAAAGCCCAGATGATTATCAAAATTGCTGAATTGGCCAAAGACAAAAAAATCGAAGGCATTGCAGAAATTCGTGATGAATCATCCAAGGAAGGTTTGCGTATCGTTATTGAATTAAAACGCGATGCAATTTCTGACGTTGTGCTAAATCATTTATTTCAATATACCGAAATGCAAACGAATTTCCCAGTCAATATGATGGCGTTGAATCGTGGCCGTCCGATGCTATTCAATGTTCGGGGTGTGTTGGATGCGTTTATAGAATTCCGTGAAGAAGTCATTCGTCGCAGAACAATATTCGATTTGAACAAGGCGCGTAATCGTGCACATACTTTACTTGGTTTATCTGTCGCGGTTGGTAATTTGGATGAAGTTATTGAATTGATTAAATCATCAGCCAGCCCAGAAGATGCACGTGCCGCGCTGGTTGCACGTGGTTGGAAGGCGTCAGATATTGAAAACTATATTCAATTGATTGATGATCCAAATACAGAATACAAAGACGGTATGTTCTATATGTCCGAAGACCAAGCAAAGGCGATTTTGGAATTGCAATTGCACCGCTTGACCGGTTTAGAACGTGATAAATTACATGCTGATTTGGTTGATTTGGGTGCGCAAATTCGTGACCTGTTGGATATATTGGCATCACACGAACGTATCGTTCAAATTATTCGTGATGAAACAACCGCGGTGCGTGATAATTGGGCGTCGCCGCGTCGCACAGAAATTTCTGATGCAGAAATCGATATCGATATCGAAGATTTAATTGCACGTGAAGATATGGTTGTGACGGTTTCTAATACTGGTTATATCAAACGCGTATCATTGGATACATATCGTGCACAAAAACGTGGTGGCAAGGGGCGTAATGCAATGACAACCAAGGACGATGATTATGTGGTCCAAGTGTTCGTTGCAAATACTCATACGCCGTTGTTGTTCTTCTCGTCACGCGGTTTGTGCTATAAGTTAAAGACATATAAACTGCCCGAAGCGGCGGCGGCGGCCAAGGGACGTCCGTTGGTTAACTTGTTGCCACTAGAGGCAAATGAAACCATAACTGCAATCTTGCCAGTGCCCGAAGAAGATGTTCAGGCGATCAAAGAATCTGGTAAAGAACATTTCTTGATGTTTGTGACTGCGTCGGGTACTGTGCGTCGCAATCGTATGTCTGATTTTGATTCAATTCGCGCAAATGGAAAAATCGCGATGAAGTTGGACGATGGGGATAGTTTGGTTTCTGTGTTGCCATGCGCCGAAGACCAAGATGTGTTCTTGGCGACATATCGTGGGCGTTGCATACGATTCCCTGTCCCAGAAATTCGTATTTTTGCGGGACGTAATTCAACCGGGGTTCGCGGAATCACATTGGACAAAGACGATAGAATTATTGGAATGTCTATGTTGAATCGCGGTGAATCTGATTCGGCTGTGCGTGCCGCGTATGTTAAACAATCGCGTGCTGCGCGTCGTGCCGCAACGGGTATAGAAGAAGAGGGCGATGCCGAAGAAGAAGCAACAACGCTGGTCTTGGATGATGCCAAGATGGCGGAATTGGCGGCACGTGAAGAATTCATCCTTACCATTTCTGAAAACGGATTTGGTAAACGCACCAGTTCGTATGAATATCGTTTGACGCATCGTGGCGGTGGCGGATTTACCAATATTAAATTGGGTGGTAAAAATACCGCGGTTGCGGGATCGTTCCCAGTATCTGATGAAAACGATATTATTATGGTGACCGATGGCGGAAAAATTATTCGCACACCTGCATCAGATATTCGCCTGGCCGGGCGCAGTACCGCGGGTGTGACATTGTTCCGTACGGCGGAAAATGAAAAGGTTGTGTCGGCAATATCTATTGAATCAGACGGTGCCGAAGAAACAACTGAACCAACAACGGATCAAACAGAAAATGGATAGTGAATATTTTGTATCAATAAATACTGTGTCACGGGAACTGGGGATTCCTGCATACACATTACGCTATTGGGAAAAACAATTCCCGACAATTGTGCATCCAACGACGGGTGCGGGTGGGCGACGTTATTACAGACCAGATATGGTGGAACGTCTGCGCACAATCCAGGATTTATTATATAATCGTGGTATGACAATTGCAGGTGTTAAGAAATTGATACGAAATGGTGACTTTACCGCAACGGATATGAATATCGAAGCACGTCCACGTGCCGTTGTTAACAGTGCCAGCAATATGGACATTATTGCAGATGAAACATGTGATGTTGAGAATGTATTTATGAACACACGTTCAATGACCAGTGCGCACATAGATTCAACTAAATTGGATTTGGCAATCGGTTTATTAGAACAGGCAAAAGATGTATTGCAATAAAAAGGAAATAAAAATATGAAAAACAGTATGCCAAATGGTTTTACATTTATGACGGACGAAGAAAAGCAGCTGCTTCAGAAAGTTAAGGAAGAACCTGAAAAGGCACAGGATTTGACAACAGATATTCTTACGTTGTCGCGGTGCCCGTCCGAGGAATTTCTGTTAACGGCGGTGTTTTTATGCCCTATGATTATTCGTCATGTTCATAATCAAAGTTTTTGGTTGCGTATGATTGCGGTCACATTGGACAAAAGTAAAGCACAATATGTAAATGGCATGACCCCGGAAATACGTGCGGCCGCAGACCCAAAGAATAAGCTTACTATTATGGATTTGAATATGCCGCACTATTTGAATGAAATATATGCAAATGCATGTAATCTGCGTGCATGTGGTGTTACAACATTGAATAAAGATTTGTTGCGTTAATGAAAAAGTTTTTTCCCATTTATTTGATATGTGTAATGTCATTTTATGCGAATGCATTAGCGAACGATAGATCGTTGAATACGGCTGATTCCGCTGTGTTGCAAGAATCTGCACCAAAATGGCAACCATATATCGGGGTAAATTTTGGAATCAATGCGTCAGATGTTTCGGTGCACGGCGAAGATTTTTTCGATTTTGGCGGTGTATTTAATTTCGAAGCGGGCGCGCGTTATAACAAACGTTATCGTTTAGCATTAAATTATCAATCACGTGCCGAAGTATCAGAGCTGTTTCAGATTTTATTTGGACATGTTATTTCTATTACAAATGATGCGGTTCGTATAAATGGATACTATGATTATGTATCGTTAAAACATTTTGCAATGTATATTGGCGCGGGCCTTGGGGGTGATTGGTATGACTATAAAATAACCGAACGGTTAGATAATTCTGAAAAGTCGGAACATGGGCTAACTTTTACGGCAGGTGCGACCACAGGCCTTAGTTTTAGTTTTTGGCATATGGCCATAGATTTAGGTTTTTCGTTTGATTATATTGTATATCCGCAAATATACAGTTACGGACCAAATATTGGATTGCGATATAATTTCTAAAGTGATGCTGTTTGGTGGTTTGTATTTTTACCTGTTTATGGTATAATAATAACCACAAGGGAGAGATAAAATGCAACAAGATAAATTGGCACAGTTGGGAAGAAAAATAAATCAATGGTACGAGGACAAAGAGAACCCATCGGCAACCGATATTGGCGAGATGACCTTTAATTTATGGTATTCCTTTCAAGATGTTGCACCATCACTGGAAAATTTTGAAAGATTTATTCAATTGTTGGAACTTTTGGCATGCACCGTTTTAGATCGTTCGCCGAAAATCATAGGTGTCTGTGGTGCGGTGGCACACAAATTGCAAACAAGTATGGATATGATAGAAAAATATTTGCCAAATGAGGCAAGTAATGCCGCGCGAATGATAAGTTTGTTGCAAGAACACGATTTACAGTTGTTAGAGAATGCACAACGTGACGGCAAAATAGACGCATTGCGTCGTGTGGATACCGATAATTATTTGTCCGATGGTTCAAAACAAGAATCAAGTGATTTTGAATTGGTTAAACTTAGTGTTAACGAAATAAATGCGGATGGAACAGTACCTGTTCGCACAATTGAACATTTTTATAATCAAGAATATCA
>CAMYXE010000053.1 GCA_947303165.1 uncultured Pseudomonadota bacterium
AAATAACTGTTGCCGTGGGGGATTTTTGGTGCTATCATTCCCGTTGGAAATTTCAAAATTTCAAAAAACTAAAAGGAAGTATTATGTTATTAAAAGGTAAAAAGATTTTAATTACGGGTGTCGCAAATGATTGGTCTATGGCGTGGGCAATTGCAAAACGTGCACATGAAAATGGCGCAGAAATTGCTATGCCATACGCAATGCCGGCGTTGGAAAAGCGTGTGCGGCCATTGGCAGAACAAATTGGTGCAAAATTTGTCCAAGAATGCAATGTACAAAATGACGAGCAAATGGATTCGTTGTTTGCAAATATTGAACACGAATGGGGGCATTTGGACGGAATGTTGCATGCGATTGCGTTTTCAGACAAGAACGAATTGACGGGTCGCTATGCCGACACAACACGCGATAATTTCAAAAACACAATGGATATTTCGGTTTATTCATTGGTTGATTTGACGCGTCGCGCATCAAAGTTAATGACAGATGGTGGTTCAATTGTCACATTGACATATTTTGGTGGCGAAAAATCTGTTCCAAATTACAATGTAATGGGGGTGGCAAAATCTGCATTGGATTCATCGGTTCGTTATTTGGCGGCCGATCTGGGGCGTGATAAAATTCGCGTAAACGCAATTAGTGCTGGTCCGATTATGACATTGGCGTCCAGTGGTGTTGGTGGATTCAAATCTATATTGCGTCTTAATGCGGAACAGACCCCGTTGCGCCGTAATATGACATTGGACGATGTGTCGGGTGCGGCACTGTATTTGTTTAGTGATTTATCGTCTGCCGTTACCGGTGAGGTTCACCATGTCGATTGCGGATATTCTACAACCGGTATGATACCGAACGAGTTAAAAAACATCTTGCTAAAAGCAATGGATGAACAATAAAAAATAAACCCCGCAAATGCGGGGTTTAAAATTACTTAGAATCAAAAACTTTTTCTGGGGTATTAATACTGCATATACCAATAATTAAATCAACCAGTGCCCAGATACAAACGGCAATTCCTGGGGCCAGGAGTAGCCAACCGACGGTTCCCATAATCAACATCGCAACACCTTGATTCTTTTTGCCAGCATAGAACTTGTGCACACCAAACATACCCAAAAACCATGTCAAAAGTAAATAAATCCAAATGTTTTTATCGGTATCGAACGTACGATAACCACATTTCGGACATGCTGCTGCGCGGTCAGAATATTTTTTTCCACATTCGCGGCAATAAATCATAGCCATATTTTCACCCTTTGTATTTTATGAATCTAATCTCATTTTATCATATTTTTTATGCTTTTGCAATTGAGTTGAAATTGTATAGGTCTGACAATGGTATACGTCTAATAGGCACAATAAATAATGGCCCCTGGAATCTTTTTTCGTTGTATTACTTGTGTGGTTTTTCTATAATATCGGTATGACGAAAACAGCAGATCTTTTTATCCGTGCCGAGCACGCAGATTTAATCAAAAAACTCAACGCGTGGGATATTGCGTATCACCAAAATGATGCGCCGATTGTTGATGATGCAACGTATGATGCCGCAAAAAAACGTGCCTTGGAAATCGAGGAAATTTACCCGGAACTTGCGAGGAATGGTGCATCTACACATGTTGGTGCGGCGCCGTCATCAAAGTTTAAAACTTATCCGCATTCTGTTCCAATGTTGTCGATTTCTGATGTGTTCAACGAAAGTGAGGTTGCCGACTGGTTTTCCAAATTAACATCACATGATATATTTATCGAACTAAAAATAGACGGCGTGTCATTTGCTGCCCGTTACGAAAACGGCGTGCTTGTTCGGGGGCTTACGCGGGGCAGTGGGGTTGCCGGTGAAGATATAACCGAAAACCTTAAAACCATTCCTGATATTCCACAAAAACTTTCCGGTGATTATCCTGATGAAATAGAGGTTCGTGGCGAAGTATATATGTTGCGTGATGATTTTATTGCGCTGAATGCGGTGGCAACAGAAACGGGCGACAAGGTTTTTGCAAATCCCCGCAATGCGGCGGCGGGATCTTTGCGTCAATTAAACCCCTTGGTGACCGCGTCGCGTAAATTGTCCGCATTTGGATATACTTATGGCGCGGTATCAGAACGGACGTGGAAAACACAATCAGAGTATTTTGATAAATTGGAATCATGGGGGTTCAAGACCACGCGCAAATGGGCACGACATGCACATTCTATGTTTGAAATTCAAACAATGTATAATGATGTAATTTTGGGACGTGCCGAAATCCCATTTGATATAGATGGTCTTGTTATCAAGGTTGATGATGTTGCAACCCAGGAACGCATGGACGCGCGTGCCAACAGTCCCCGGTGGGAGGTTGCATATAAATTCCCGGCCGCACGTGCAGTGACAACCTTGCGCGGAATTACAATTCAGGTTGGACGTACTGGTGTGCTAACCCCCGTTGCAGAATTGGAACCAATAAATATTGGTGGCGTTGTTGTGTCGCGTGCGACACTGCATAATGCAGACGAAGTCGCGCGTCTGGGCGTGCGTGTTGGTGACAAGGTCACCGTTCAACGCGCAGGCGATGTTATCCCGCAAATTGTTGATGTTGCGGAACAGAACCCAAATGCAACAGATTTTATATTCCCAACAAAATGCCCCGTGTGTGGCGGTGATGTTGTGCGCAGTGAAGGTGCGGTTGCATACCGCTGTGTAAATACGCTGTCATGCCCGGCCCAAAGAATAGGGGAATTGGAACACTTTGTGTCGCGTCAGGGTTTTGACATAGACGGTCTTGGCACAAAACAATTGGAAAATTTTGTATCACGCGGTTGGATTGAAAACCCGGCAGATATATTTACATTGATAGAAAATCATGGCGATGAAATGCGCAAATTAGAAGGTTTTGGTGATAAATCCGTTGAAAACTTGCGTAAGTCAATCGACGGTGCACGTAATCCAGAATTACATAGTTTTTTAACCGCGATTGGTATCCCTGACGTGGGGAAAACAACTGCGAAATTATTGGCACAAAATTTTGGTAATTTGGAATCCGTGCGTAATGCGACCATGAATGATTTGGTTGAAATTGATGGCATCGGCGAAACAATGGCGCGTGAAATTATTTCTTATTTCAATAATGAACGGAATAGGGCGGTATTGGACGAATTACTGAAACACATTGCCGTACGTGACGCCGCGCGTATGACAACAAAAACTGAAATTTCTGGTAAAAAAATCGTGTTAACTGGGACACTTGCAAACTATGGTCGTGATGATGCGCGTGAAATCTTGGAACGCATGGGGGCGCGTGTGCAATCATCCGTTTCGGCCAAGACAGATATTGTTTTGGCGGGTGCGGATGCGGGTTCCAAACTTGCCAAGGCCCAAGAATTGGGAATAACAATTTGGAATGAAAGTGATTTTGAACGCGTAATTGGCGGAACAGAAACAAATTATGGTGAATATGTTTAAAAAACGTGATACCGATAAAAATCGCAACGAAGAGAAACGTCATATATCTTTTCGTTGGCGCCTGATTATTTGGTGCTTTAACTTACTATTGGTGGCTGTGGTTGGGATTGCTTTTTATGTCGCAATTATTTATTTCCGTATGCCGTCTTTGGATGCGATATTAAACGAAACGCGTGCGCCCGCTATTGTATTTTTAGATAAAGATGGAACGGAAATACGAACATCAAACAAGATAATGGGAACGCCGGTATCAGTGGATAGTTTACCACCACATGTTTGGCAATCCATTGTTGCCATTGAAGACAAAAGGTTTTTCAAACATGGACCTTTTGATATGCGCGCAATGTTTCGTGCGATTGTGTTGAACATTATTCATGGACATTTTGCAGTGGGTGGTTCTTCGATTACGCAACAAACGGCCAAGAACATTTTCTTGTCACGCGATAAAAAAATTTCGCGCAAGGTTCAAGAATTGATATTGTCGTATTGGTTGGAAAATAGATTTAATAAAAACCAGGTTCTGGATTTGTATATGAATCGTGTATCACTGGTTGGCGGATTACGTGGCATAGATGCGGCCGCCCGTGCGATGTTTGGTCGTTCCGCGACAGAATTATCTATTGCCCAGGCCGCCCAAATTGCTGCTATGTTAAAGGCCCCCACTACATACAGTCCGTATCGCAATCCACAAAAAAACATAAATCGTGCGAGGGTCATCTTGCAAGAAATGGTGCGCCAAGGTTATATAGATATAAACCAGGCACGTGCAGCGGCCGCAGAATTAGCCCCCGCACCGGGTATACCAGATACAAATCTATATCGGTATTGGACGGATTTTGTGACGGATGAATTACAATCAGAAATTGGAATTATGGAATCAGATATCTATGTTTACACGACACTAGATATGAAATTACAAAACAAAATAACCAAGACAATGCCCCAGCATTTGAGAACGTACCAAGGTGCGGCAATTGCCATGTCGCGTGATGGTGCAATTCGTGCCATGGTTGGAGGCGCTGATTATCAGGTTAGTCAATTTAATCGTGCAACCGCCCGCAGACAACCCGGCAGCGCATTTAAACCCATAGTATATTTAACCGCATTGGAAAATGGTTTAACCCCAGATTCAATGGTTAACGATTCTCCATTCGCAATCGGCGATTATAATCCGAAAAATTATAACGAAAAATACTATGGCGATATAACACTTGCAACGGCTTTTGCAAAAAGTGTGAATTCTGTGCCATTAAAATTAACTGCACAATATGGTTTGGATTCAGTGTTGGCCATGGCGGGACGTCTGGGTGTTGGGGGTAAATTGCGACGTGAATTTTCAACGGTGCTTGGTGCATCGGAAATGAGCTTGCTTGATCTAACCAATGTGTATGCGGTGATATGGAATAATGGCAATTCTGTGCATCCATATTTTATTACGCAAATTAGAAATGCCCAGGGCGAAACGATATATGAGCGCAATCCGTCGGACATAATCCAGATTCTGATGCCGGCAACGGTTGAATATATGACGGAATTATTGTCTGATGTTATATCGCCTGGGGGGACGGGACATCGTGCCGCGACAAAAGGTGTTATTGGCGGCAAGACGGGAACCAGTAATGATAATCGTGACGCATGGTTTGTTGGGGCCACAGACAAGATAATACTTGGAATATGGGTGGGTAATGACGATTTTACCCCTATGGGTGCCAAGATAACTGGTGGCACAATTCCCGCTGAAATATTTCATGATATTGTTAAATAAAAATATCCGCCAAAGAGGCGGATGTTTTTGTCATGTCAAAAAGTTTTATTTTGTTGGAATTTCAATGAACATCAATATCAACCACACGATTGCGGCAACGCCGATAATCGCATAGATAATATTGCTAACCATTGTAGCGGGTCCAAACAGCCATGCAACCAGGT
>CAMYXE010000054.1 GCA_947303165.1 uncultured Pseudomonadota bacterium
GTGCGGCTTTCTTTGGATTTTAAATAACATTATTTATTTTGTGATGCTTTGTAATCATCCATCATCTTTTTAACCGCACCCGGCAAATCAGTTTTTATTGCCTCTGGGGTTATATACGCATTTGCAAATGAATTTTCAAAATCTTTTTGAACTGGTCTTTTTATAAATTCATAGCAAATCAGGTCAACTATGCGTTCTTTTAAATCTTGTGGAACACCATATTCGCGAATTATGGGCATCTCTATCAAAGTATGTACGAATTCATGAAACACCAGGCTAAATATTTTTTCCTTGTCGTCAAACGGATTCTCTGCGCTAAACGAAGGATTGTTTGCCCCAAAGTATATTGATGCAACACCATCTATTGGATAATTATAATAACTGCCATACTCATAAAAATAAAATATTTCTAACTTTTCTGGTAGTTGTGTATTCCACGATGATAAAAGTGGCACCAAAGATTCATTCGTTTTATTTTGTAATTCAGGTATTACATATTGTTGGAATACGACATCAAAACGATTCAAAGTTTTAACATCATAAATTTCATTTATGAATATATTATGATAATGTTCTATTTCGGTCGGCGTTAACTTTTCTTTGTTGAACATAGATATTATATCTGCATTACCAGGAACAGGGATAAAAGTATCAACCTTGGGATAAAATTGTTTAAGTTCGCTGTAATACATTTTATGATTGTGTAAAATATTTTCCCATGACTCTTCTGCTGTTAGTGGTCGTGTGGTTATTTCCATTTGTTTAGCTCCATTGTTTTCATTACATGCAGATAAAAATAATGCACAGATCAAGACAATAAATTTTTTCATTTTATTTCCCCTTTATTTTTTCAAATAATTTATCGGGTTATACGCCTTGGTTCCCTTGCGGATTTCAAAGTGTAGTTGTGGTTTTGTCACTTTGCCAGTTTGACCAACCGCGCCGATCTTCTGTCCAACCGTCACACGCGCACCGCGTCGCACGTTCATAGAACTCATGTGTGCATAAACCGTCATCCACCCGTCTGCATGTTGTATTATTATCAGATTGCCCATGCCGCGAACCTCGTTCCCAGCATACGCAACAACACCATTTTCCGCCGCCAAAACTGCTGTTCCAGTCGCCACTGATATATTTATACCATCATTATACAGCCCACCAGTCTTGGCGCCATAGTGCGACAAAATCGTTCCACGCACGGGCCAAGAAAACTTTGATGATGAACGTGCTGCAATTTTTGGTGTTTGATTTTGAGCGGCCTTTTGCGCAGTTTTGGTTTCGGTTTTCTTTGTCTCTGTTTTCTTGGGGTGCGATGAATGCTTAACTTCTGCTTTCTTGGTATCCGCTTTTTGCTTCACATCGGTTTTAGTTTTTTTATCTGTCGTTACTTTTTTGATTTCCTGTTTTTTTGCTTTATCCGCCGTTCTTGTAGCCTCCTTGGTTGATACCTTTGCAGGCTTTTCAACTTTTGATTCTGGGGATGCAAGCGTTTTTACATCGGATGCGCGTACAGGCAAATCTGGAACACGCAATGTTTGTCCAACACTTAACGTAAACGGCGCAGAAAGTTTATTCATTACCGCCAAATCATTAACGGGCACAGAATACTTGCGCGACAAAGAATATAATGTATCCCCACGTGCAACAGTCACCGTTTTAACCGGCACCCGCACATCTTTGACTTCAGTTTTCGCTTCTAATTTTGGCTCGACTTGTTTGGGTTTTTCTGTGACCTTTGTCACAGGTTTTTCCGCTGTTTTTGCCACTTCCTTTTTTTCTACTGGTTTGGCTTCTGTAACCTTTTTGGGCTCCGCTGTTTTTTCTGGAACAACTATTTTTTCCGCGCTTTTTTCCACTGGCTTTTCTATTTTTAAAACCTGTCCTATTCGAATCGTATATGGTTCAGACAAATTGTTTAATTTTGCTATTTCTTGCACTTTCATATTATGTTCATGCGCAATCGCATAAAGTGTATCGCCACGACGCACAACAACCGTTCCCGCCACCGCGCGTGCCGGAACATTTAATTCTTGCACTTCGTATTCAGGAATTTCCAGCGTATCAACTTCTTCTGGGGCTAAATTATCTGTCACAGTTTTTGTGTCATTAACTTCTTCTTGGGTGGTATCGGTCTCAACTACTATTATTTCTGATTCTGGTTCTTCGGGTTGCAATACGTAATCATCCATTCCAGCATAATTTACATAATCGTCCACACCACTAGAACCATACAATTCTGGCGATGCATATATTCCATAATCCCCCGCCGCGGAATTATAAATATCCGGTTCTGTATTTGGGTCGGCCAACAGTGCAGGATAACGCGCAGAAATAAAATCCCCGACTGTATCCGGCAACGTACTTATTTTCGGTTGCAAATCACACGCAGCAACAAAACCAAGTGCCAATAAAGAAAACACCTTAGCAAATTTTCTCATGCCAAAATTATATCACAAAAAACCCATAAAATAAATATATTAGGGCAATTTAAACTATTTTTTCATAAACCATATGCTGATTTCAAACAGCGCCCACATAGGCAATGCAAGTAATATCTGGGACACTACATCTGGTGGGGTCAAAACAGCCGCCACAATAGCAATAAATACTATCGCATATCGACGCATCTTTATCATTCTTTCACGTGGCAATACACCAACCCTATTCAATATCACCAAGACCAAAGGCAACTGAAATGCGATACCAAATACTTTTAATAATCCAATAGCAAACATAACATAGTCTCGCACATCTGGCATAACTATTGCTGGGACTGGCGCCGCCTCGTTCAATTCTATAAAAAATCTAAACACTGTCGGAAACAATGCATAAAACGCAAATGCCGCACCGACAAGAAACAACAATGGTGACAGCACAAAAATAGGAATTAAAAAACGACGTTCATTTTGATGTAACCCCGGTGCAACAAATGCCCAAATTTGATACAATACAAACGGACACGTTAACATAATCGCAACCAATAACGCCAACGACAAATTTATCATCAACCCGTCAGTTATTCCCGTATAGAGCAATTGCGCATCATCCCAAACAGCAATCAAAGGCGCAGTCAAAAATTCTTGAACATATGGCGCAACAAACCACCCCAAACCGAACATTACAACAAAAAAAACCATCGTCCACAAAATACGATTTCGAAGTTCGGCAAAATGCTGCATCAATGTCATTTTTTTCATTTTGTATCCTTGCGTTTTCTACCAGGTTTAACAACTGGCTTCTTAACTGAAAACGCATCCAGCATATCATTTGTTGTTGTATTAACAATATCTGTAATGGGTTGTTCCAAATCAATTTGCTCTTTAATTTTCTCAGACGCATCTGTAATTTTCCAGATTATAGCCCGAATGAATTTTACCGCGCGCGCCAACGCACGTGCAACATCAGGCCAATAACGCGCTGGTATTACCAAAACCGCGACAAGCAATATAACAATAAATTCTGCCCAACTTATTCCGAACATTTTTAATCGTAGAAATCATCACCATCACTGGTACTAACAGTCTTATGCCGTTGAATTTGAAAATAATTTTTTCCAAAATTTGTCTTTGTTTTAAGGTTACTAAATGCGACATCTGTTTTATTACCAACTGCATCAATAATAGTCCACGCATGCAAAGATACGGGTTTTTTATTAAATACCATAACCATTGTGCCAAGGCCTTCTTGTCCACGCAAATTCATCTTTAACGCAAATGTTGTTTTACCAAGCGCTGTGTCTACAACATTAATATCAGAATTTTGTAAATCTATCTTTTTGCGCACCAAAATTCCTGCTGGTGTACTGGTAAGCGGCACGGTTGTAATCTGGTCTAATGATTTATCATAAAAATACAAATCAGAACCATCCGCCATTAATTGAACCGGCATATTTTTATAATCTAACCGAACACGTCCTGGCCGTAACATAGAAAAAACACCCTGTTCTTTCTTGCCATTATTTGTCTGAACAAAATCCCCCGTAATCCCAGTTATAGAATTCAAATATTTTTCCGCACTCAATACCAACGCGCTATCTGTCTTGGCAAATGCACTATCAATGCAAAACAAAGTCAAAAACAAGACAACTAATTTCTTCATTTTATAACCCCTTTGAATAATTCCAAAATATGCGCTTTGACATTATCTAATGTATCATTCACAATCGCACCTGCGGCAAATTCATGCCCGCCGCCACCAAGCGCCACTGCGATTGGTTCAACGGGTTTAAATCGACCACGCAAAGATACCCCTATTCTATTTGGCTTTTGCTCTTTTAACAAAACTATATAGTCAAGTCCATGAATTTGCCCCAACAAACCCAAAACCGTTTCTCCACGTCCATCCAGATTTCTATATTGCTTGTTATCAATAACTGCAACGGCTAATTTGTTATGATAGAAGAATTCTGTATTTGCTACTACTGATGCTTCGGTAATAATTGTTTTACGTGGCTTATTTGCCAAATCGTTTATTACCCTCTGAATATTCACCCCCGCATCTACCAAATCCGCAGCAATATTCAATACACGACCTTTTCTTGCATATTTAAACAACCCAGTATCCGTCACAATTGCAAACATCAATAAATCATTCACATTTGAATCAGATTTCCAATTCGCTGCACGCATAAGTTCATACACAATTTCCCCAGTAGCCGCCGCATGTTCATCATCAATACACAGATTTCCAACCTTGTCATTATTAATATGATGATCGATCTCTATAACAAATTTCGCCTTGTCTAAAAATTTCTCTGGTCCACCAATATCACGTCTAATTCCATAATCCAAAACTATTGCAACATCGACATCAATGTTATCATCAACACGCGCATAGTAATGCATATTGCGACGAAAAGGAACATTATCCAGGTTATCCGGAACATTACCATCGTAAACACATAACACTTCTTTACCATAATTCAATTCAATTAAATGCCCCAACGCCGCGACAGAACAAAGTGCATCACCATCAGGATTTTTATGTGCAAAAAGCACAATCGATTTTGCATTCGATATTTTCTCGTCAAAGATTTTTACCTGTTGTGTCGTAATCATATCGCAATATCTTCCACTATTAATTGTACATTGGTGCGACCATTGTACGAATTCTCTTTAAGACGCCCCAACACCATAATTTTAGTATTTATGTTCGCATCGTCCAGTAAAAAATCACCAATTGGCGTTCCTATTAAATTAAACCCGACAAACTCACGACGTGTCCCTGCGGATGTTCTAAAAATGCCAC
>CAMYXE010000055.1 GCA_947303165.1 uncultured Pseudomonadota bacterium
AAAATGCAATAGATACGGAATTTGTATGTGTAGAATGGCATGAAAACGACGAACACACAGATGCGAATTGTTTAGGTTGGAAAATAAAAACAAAAGACGTAAATATATTGCCCGCCGGATACACACAGTTGGAATATATTGAAAATACAGGAACACAGTATATTAATACAGGGGTTTATCCTTCATCGAATTTTGAAATTTACTTTGATGGTATGCTTTTAAGTGGGGGTAACGCCGGTGAACAATTTGTTGGTACAAGTACAGGTTCTATTAATATCAACTGGTATAGTGCCACGATGTTTGCCTCAACGATCAATGGCCAATCTTCTAATGGCGGAATAACTACGGGCGGTTTGAATAATAAGTTTCATATTGGTTTGTCGCCTCAGTGGTTACTTTGGCATAATGGAACTTACAGAACTCTTAGACGTCCTTATTCGCCATCAGGAACATTTATGCTTTTTCGTGCTAACGCCAGATTGCGTGGAAGAATATATGATGCAGAACTTTATGATGGAAACGAACTGACTTTTCATGGGATCCCCACGTACCGTAATAGTGATGGTGTAATCGGCATGTATGATACGGTGAACAGAACATTTTTGACAAACGCAGGCACAGGAACATTCGTTGCCGGTCCAGCAATAAGTTATATTCCGCAAAATCAGTAAAATAAATGGGGCAAACGCCCCGTTTTTAATTGCTATCATATTTATTATTTATCACGAACCTTGGCTGGACATTTCTTTTCAACCGCCGCGATTATATCGGCATGCAATTTCGCCAAATCTGCATCTGACATTTTTTCCACCGGAACAATCGTTGTGGTAAACGCCACAGATTTCTGTCCTTCCGCCATTTCAAATGAATCAAATACAATAACATCTGTTACTAATGACGATGCGCCACGCGCCGCCGCCGTCAGATTTGCCGCCGGAAAATCATTTGGCACAACGAATGCAAAGTCACGTGTTATTGGTTGAAATTCGCTTAATTTGATATCTTTACGTTTCGTTGTTTGGCGGGGCAGGTCATCTATATTTTCAACAATTCCGATAACAACATTTGTTTTTATCTTTAATTGTTTCGCCACCGATGGATGCAATTCACCAAATTCGGCAAGTTTCTTTTTACCCTGGTACAGCGCACCATAACGATATGGGTGTGCCCAACGTGGCGCATTATCTGTTTCAATCGTAAAGTTTTGACCGTTTAACAGCGAAACCAAATCCGCCTTGACATCATAAATATCAACATTGCGATTGCGTTTCTGCCAATGTTTTGGTGATGTCACACCACTGCGCACAATGCAAAGTGATGTATGTTGTGCACCAGGCATATCACCATCAAAAACCGTTCCAACTTCGAACACATTAACATCGGGATATCCGCGTTTTTCGTTATTTGAAACAGCAACTAATAAGTTTTCCAACAAAGTATTGCGTGCCGTATCCATATCAACAACAATTGGATTTGCAACCTTTACGATTGGTTTATCGGTCAAGATTGATTCTATCTTTGAATTACCAAAACCAAAAGATACGCTTTCATTTAATCCTAAATTTACCAAACGGCCTTTTAATGTTAAATCCGCATCATTATGTTCTGCCATCACTGTGTTTGTCGGCAACGCATCCAAACCAACCCTGTCATAGCCATAGATACGAATTAAATCCGCAACGATTGTTTCAGGTATCTGAACATCAACACGTGAATCTGGTGGTGTTATTTTCCACTTGTCACCGTTGAATTTCCCCGTATAGCCCAAATGCATCAATATTTTCTGCATTTCACCAGCAGGCATTTCTATACCAGTTTTGTTTGCAAAAACCTTTGGTGAAAATTCGATTTCTTTGTTCAATGGTTTATCGGTTCCAGCCGCAGAAAAACCAATAACTTTTCCACCGCATGCGTCCGTTATTATTTTGACCGTCTTCATTAATGCCGGCCCAGTAATTGTTGGGTCAATACCACGTTCATATCTGTATGATGCATCGGTTGATATTCCAAGACGTTTTGCAGCTTTGCGAACACAAACCGGGTCAAAATATGCGCTTTCCAAAATAATATTCTTGGTATTATCATTTGTCATGCCACGTGCACCACCAACAACACCAGCCAGCGCCAATATGCCCTTGGCGTCGGCGATAACAATATCTGTATCAGCCAATTCATGTTTATTACCAAACAGGTCCGTAAATTCTTCACCGGCCTTGGCCATACGAACAATGATATTCCCATCTATTTCGTCTGCATCAAAACAATGCATTGGTTGCGCCATGTCATAGCATATATAATTTGTTGCATCGATTGGCGCATTTTTTGGATTTATACCAATTGCATGCAAACGTGACGCTATTATTTTATTGCTGGGACCAATTTTTATATCATGAATCTCGGCCAATTTATATGCGCGACATTTGTCTGTTTGAATATCAACCTGGCGCGCATTACCAGATACCGCAAATTCTTCATCATCTGGCGCGATAAATTCACCAGCACCCGCCGCGGATAAATCACGCGCAACACCACGAACCGCCAAATAATCAGGTCTATTTGGTGTAATACCCGCATCAAATACCGTCGGACAATCAACAACGATCGCACCAATTTTTGTATCTTCGGGCAATTCAATAATTCCATCATGGTCGTTATTTATACCAAGTTCACGACCACTGCACATCATACCGTCCGATAAAACGCCGCGCAATTTGCCACTTTGAATTTCATGCCCTTCGATAACACAGCCCGGACGCGCCAATGCGGATATTAATCCAACACGTGCATTTGGTGCACCGCATACAACCTGGCGCACGGAACCGTCATCCACCTTTAATACATGCAGGTGGTCACTGTTTTCATGTGGTTTACATTCAACAATACGCGCCGCAATTGGTGGCAACGAGGCAATTAAACCTTCGACTTCCAACCCTGTGCGTGTCAACATATCAGATATTTGTTCCGCACTTAAATCTGTTTTCAAATAATCTTTTAACCAATCAAATGTCCATTTCATTTTTTGCCCCTTAAATTAAAAACCACTATTTTTCAACCATCTGACATCACCATCATAAAACGCACGAAGGTCATTCAAACCATATTTAACCATCGCAAGTCTGTCCCAACCAAAACCAAAGGCAAAACCTTGGTATTCATTTGGGTCAATTCCGCAATTGCGTAAAACATTTGGATGAACCATACCGCCACACAATAATTCAAGCCATTTATTTCCCCACTTCATATCTATTTCCACAGATGGATCCGTGAAAGGAAAATATGATGGCCGGATACGAAATTCAACATCGCGTTCAAAAAATCTTGATGCAAAGGCCCGCAACGTTCCAACAAAAACAGATAAATTGATGTTTTTTTCAACTTTATTTATATATAAACCTTCGATTTGTCCAAACGATGGTGCGTGGGTAGCATCCATTTCTTTACGATATGTTTTACCAATCGCGAACATTTTTATTGGCGCACCCATTTTTTCCATTGCACGAATCTGTATAGCAGATGTTTGCGTGCGCATAACGTTGCCGTTTTCCAAAAAGAATGTATCTTGCATATCGCGCGCAGGGTGATACGCCGGCGTGTTCAAAGCGGTAAAATTATGCCAATCGTCTTCTATTTCTGGACCCGTCATTAACGTATATCCCATAGATTCAAAAATAGCCACAATCTCTTTCAAAGACTGAGTCAACGGATGTAAAGTACCACGATTTTTTGGTTCAGAATTTAAAGATACATCTAATTTTTGACCAGCAAGCATTTCATTCAAAACAGCTTCTTCTATCTCTGTTTGACGCGTTTTAAATAATTCACGCAATTCTGCATTTTCACGGTTTAATTCTGCACGCGCATCATTATCAAGATTTTTCATTTCTTTTAGACGCGCCGTCATTGTGCCGTTTTTACCGAATACGGATGCGTACAATTCTTGTAATTCTTCAAGTGATTTTGTTTCTTTTATTTTGTCTTGTAGCATAATCTTTACCTTTTAATAAAATATGGGACCGTTTTACGCGGCCCCATAATCATAAACAAAAAACAATTCGCCGCCAAGGGTTTTATTTATCCCCTGCGATAAATCGTTTTGCGGTTTCAATCAATTTGGCAAAATTTGCATCACCTGCATATGCCATTTCGGCCAAAACCTTGCGATCTAATTCAACACCTGCTTTGCGCAGACCGTTCATGAATTGGCTGTATGTAATACCAGACGGACGAACCGCGGCATTGATACGAACAATCCACAAAGAACGAAAATCACGTTTTTTTGTGCGACGGTCACGATATGCATACTGACCGGCTTTTTCTGATTTTTCGCGTGCTGCACGATATGTGCTGCTGTGCCGGCCAAGAAAACCCTTGGCACGTTCAAGAATTTTATTGTGTTTTTGACGAACCGTTGTTCCACGTTTTACTCTTGCCATAATACACCCCCGTTATTTCAAACCATACGGAGCCAAGATTTTTGCCTGGCCGACCATGTTATCATTCAAATACTGCGGTTTTGTCCCTGCGTTATTTGCACGCTTGGACTTATGCGTCAGACATTTGTGGTGAGCATTTCTAGCAACCCGGACTTTACCAGTAGCAGTCATGGATGCACGCTTCTTCATATAAGATTTTGTCTTTAATTTTGGCATTTTTTGACCTCTTTTTACTAATGTCCTGGTGGCAATGCCTTGCCACTTTGGACGTTGACTTCCATATTTTGGCACAAATAAATGAAAAATCAAGTTTTTATTGAATCTCTATCTTTTTGTGTTTACACTAGCCAAAGATGAACCAGAAAAAAACATCTTCCAGATTACATACACTCATCAAAACTGCTTTTGTGGCGGTTTTGTTACCCATTTTGTTCGTTTATATTATTGTGGCAAAACCGGATTATGGTGTTATGAACGGCTTGGGGCATATTGTTTTGCCTGTTGCACATGGAATAGGGAATTTTGTGACTTGGCCAATTCGCGCAACGGGACGTTTTATAGTAAATATTCACAATATTTCTAAACTTGAACAGGAAAACGAGGAATTGCGTACACGCCTGTACGAGGCGCTTGCGAATAAAAACGAATGCGAAGTCGCAATCATAGAAAATCAAAAACTTGCGCATGAACTTGATGTTGTCCGTGAGACAAATTACCAATCTGTTGTTGCCGATGTTATCTATAATAATTCC
>CAMYXE010000056.1 GCA_947303165.1 uncultured Pseudomonadota bacterium
TCAGGTTGGGTTCTATGTTTGAGACTAAATGTTTGACTTCTGGAGCAAGTCGAATTTTCATTTTAATACCTCACATACTAACTTTTTGCGTTTGTTTTTTAATTTATGTCGCACAGATTTTATCGGCATTATTTTTATTATTAACCACAACAAATATGAATGTATCCGTCGCAACAATGTTGGATAATAATACGCATAATCAAACATGGGTGAAGACAACATATATGGCAAATATTCCCCAGAAATATCGGTTAATTTTCGTAACCATATTTTTACCGGCATTCCTGCATAATGTATGATTTTAGGGTTTGCCTTGGCATTTTCCAATGCTTTATCACCATGACTGTTTGCCAACCATGGATATTCAGGGGCATTTGTTATGTTTTTATGATTCCAAATTTGTTCCAGCACACAATATTCAAATGGTACCGCGGCGATTTTATCAGCAGTTAAATTTAACACATCTAAATCAAACATTTTAAGACGTGGTCCAAAATCACGAATTGTTTTCAAAAATCGATTGAACATTCCTTTTTTACGCCATTGTTTTGTGTCCGCAATCATAAAACCTGGCATATAAATATATTCTTTTTTGTTTTCAGGGAAATGTGAATGCACACCATTTTTTTCGTCTTGTTGTTCTGCTATAATTCCGCCCCAATCTGCACCATGCATATCCATATTGTATATTTCACTCAAATCGTCACAGAATAACACATCAACATCCGACCATATCACACGATCATATTCTGGCAATAAATCAGCCAACATTAAACGATAATATGTGGCAATACCACTCCATCCGGTTGGGGCACCTTTTAATAATTTGCCATCAACGGCGACCCAACGAATTGGGTATATTGATTCAATTGTTTCCTTGGTTTTTATTTTTAATTTATCATAAAATACAATCACATCGTACATAGTATTTGGTGATGCATTGTCTATTAAACTTTTAATAGCAATTGATGCAGGCAATGCATAATTATCATCAAAACCAAAAACCACCGGTATACGTTGCGTATTTTTTTTGGCATTTGCAATCGCTTTTTTTAATGATTGTTGGGATTGTTTATAAACACTTTCTGCATTTGATAATAATGCGGATTGCATTTTTTTATATTTATCTGCGGTCATTTTGTATGCCGCAATCATCGCATCACCCAATTCATTATCGGCATACATGATTGAATCGGCCTTGCCAAATCCATAATGTTTGGCAAATACGTCATTTAATATCAATGGTTTTGCAAATCCGTACGATAATTGCACAGATCCGGATGCTTGACCTTGTAAATAACGATGGTGCGATATATTGTTAATATCCATCAACCCCAGCAAGAAATCAGCATTTTCGATTTCGGCAAACATGTCTGGAAAATTCAAACGACCACAAACACGAACATATTTCTTTAAAGAATCTGGCATTTCTAAATTACCACGACCAATTACAACAATTTCAAAATTAGTTAAGCCAGCAGAAACCATTTGATTTACGGCATCTAAAATTATGGCATGATTTTTTACCGAAGAATCAATATTTCCAACAACCGCGAATATAGTTTTGTCATTTTTCGGTGTTATTTTGACATTTCCAAACCAATGTGGGTTCATGCGTCCAACACCGTCAACATCACTCAATACAAACAGACGGTTAGCATCTATCATTTTTTGTAATTCTGGAAATTTATCGCATGCGCGACTTAACACATCATGTTCAACACCCATCAACCCATATTTTGGCATTTTGTGCATATGCAACATTGTTGGAACATATTTGTCACAAAAATATGTGATACTATTAAAAAACACAAAGTCATACTGACACACCAAATCAGATTGCAAAACAGATTCTAATTCTGTCAAAGTCCCACTGTATATGCGGGCAACATCCGGGCAACGACACATTGGATATTCGGCAGCATTTTCGTTTGTTATGAAAATATCAACATTGTACCCAAAATCCGCAAAATACTTTGTATGCCCAGGCAAAGTTTCCGCATGATGCGGATGCGGTTCAATAATTAAAACTGATTTTTCACGAATATCTTTCAATGTTTTGATGTTCATTTGTCCGCCTTGTGTTTTATAAATTCCAAAATTTCACGCACAGCAACACGTGGATCTATTTTGCTTATAACCAAACCTTTATCATATTTTGATACCCGTTCCACAGGCGCACCAATATTGAAGCACGCCACAGGTAAACCCATTTGCATACATTCAGACGTCGTAAAAGAAAACGTTTCTGGAACAATCGATGGAATAAACGCGATATCTGGCATATATTTTTCCACAATATCCGGTAAAGATTGTAAATCATACGGTCCCGCACAAATGAATTGTGGATGCTGGGGCGGGACACCATAAAATTGTCCAATATGAATAATCTTTACGTGTTTAGGCAAAAATGATAACATTTCGCACACCAATTTTTGCCCTTTGATTGAATATAAACTGCCAACAATAGCAATATTTATACCATTATGTTTTTTTATTTTAACCTGGTGGACATATTCAACCACGTGTGGGACTATTTTTATTTTCGAATCCAGTTCTGGATATACAGATAACAATATTTTTTTACTGCTGCGTGAAAAAACCGTTACAGAGTCCACCACATTTGTTAAAAAATTTTTCCATGTATTACGCCATGCCCCTATATTTTTCTGACATTTTGTACAAACGACACAATCGCGCATTACACATGTTGTAACATCTGGTTTTATTAAATGAACCGTTGGACAAACACAATAATAATCATGCACCATAACATCAATACTTAGTGCAATATTATTATTTTTTGCATTTGTTACAATGTTTAAAATATCCGGTGTATTTTTATATCCAACCAGGTTATTAATAACGATTTTTTGGACACAACCTAAAATACATCCAGGAATTTTTTTTGTGGCGCAACATATTTTTCCAACATCATTTGAGAATATATATTTTTTCAGAAATGCATCGTATTGACATACAATCACATTGTATTTTTTTGATAATTCTTGAACCTTGTTAAACGAATACAGCGCCGTTCCCCCACCAAGGGAATGATCCAAGTATAATAAATTTTCTTTGGATTTAGTCAGCCAAGATAACAATCCACGAAGTGACAGCCTATTATAATTGTATTTGGTAAATTTAAAAATCTTGAATAACACCAAACAATTATAATATTTCGTACTAATGATTTTAAATATCGTTTGATTAAATAATTTATACCTGCGTACACTCACAGGGTTAACAACCGACATGGATTTTATCTCCATTTAATAAATAATATTGGAATAAATTCAAACAAATATATTTTATTATTCTTTATTTTTAACAATGGTATTGGCCCCAAACGCAGACGAAAAACCGTCCCAGATTGATTTGAATACTTTTTAAACCATATTGCATATTGCGGATATCTGCTGATAACATCAGTTTTGATTACCGTATGCAATCTATCCATAATTCCTTTTGTTCTGTGGGTTGTGTTGCCATCAAAATTACGATAATTTACTAAAACTGATTGGATACAATAAAAATGTGTCACATCCATTAAACGGTTCCATAATTGATAATCTTCTCAAGGAGTATAATATTCTTCATATTTTATACTATTTTCGTCCAACACAGATTTACTTAACATTGATGCAGTATGTGGGAAATAGCAACCGTCACACATTGTACATTTGATTTCAAAATCATTTTCTGGGCATGTATGCAAGGCCCCTTCTTTTTTGCAATCAAAAAATCGTAAGAAACCACTGACAGCACCAATTTCTGGATGATTATCCAGTATATTAACCTCTTGTTCTAGCCTTGTTGGTAAAGATATATCATCATGATCAAAAATAGCCAGATATTCGCCCTGCGCCAATTCTAACAATCTATTACGCGAACGAGATATACCCACATTATGTTCATTTTTTATATATTTTACACGTTTATCGTGTTTTGCATATTCCAATACTATCTTTTCAATTTCAATATTATCAGGACTATCATTCAAAATTAAAAATTCAAAATCAGTAAAAGTCTGATTCAGAATAGATTCCACACATTCACGTAAATGCCGCGGATTTGTATTATAAATTGGTGTTAATACAGATACTTTTGGGGTCTTTGTTAGCATTTGATTCCTCTTGTTGCAAATGCTAAAACAATACCAATAAAAAATCAACCGTAAAAAATGTATCAATATAAAATTACTATGATACTTTACACACGTACTTTTTAACAAAAAAGCCCCGCAAAAACGCGGGGCACTTATACACCAAACCAAAATTATTACTCTGCAACTGGTGCAATTTCTTCTGCTGTTTCTGCTGCAGCCTCTGTTGCTTCGGCCTTGGCCTCTTCTTTTGGTTCTTCTTCTGTTTCTTCTTCAACCTTTTTGGTTCCAAATGTCAAAACCTTACCCGCAACCAAAGCTTCGATTTCATCGTTGGTACGTGCAACGTAAACTTTGATTGGAACGATGACATCTGGGTGCAAAGCGATTTTTGTATCAAAGGCACCAATTGATTTGATTGGCGCACCCAACATAACCTGGGCCGAAGAAACATCAACATTCGCGATCTCCTTCAATGTCCGTGCGATATCGCGGCTTGACACAGAACCATACAATTGACCTGTATCACCGGCCTGGCGAATCATGTACATCTTGGCATTCTTGACCGCATCAACCTTGGATTCTGCATTCTTTTTGGCGGCTTCGTGACGTGCCTGGAGTTCAGCCTTTTGCGCTTCGAACAATGCGACATTTTCACGTGACCAACGCAACGCCTTGTTGTTTGGCAACAAGAAATTGCGTGCATAACCTGTTTTAACTTCGACTGTATCACCAATATTGCCCAAGCGAGTAATTTTTTCTGTTAAAATAACTTTCATTTTATCTGTCCTTTATGTTTAAAGTATGTTTTTCATCCCAAATAGTTTATTAACCGATGTTGTTCCGTACGAACGGCAACAGTCCCAAATGACGTGCGCGTTTAATTGCGCGTGTCAATTGACGTTGATCTTTTTGAGAAACGCCGCTGATACGACTTGGGACGATTTTACCACGTTCGGTAATATAGTGCCCCAACATTTTAACATCTTTATAGTCAATATCTTTACCCTTTAACGGGTTAGATTTTTTACGATAAATTGCTGCACGAACTGCCATTATTCTGCCTCCTCGGTAT
>CAMYXE010000057.1 GCA_947303165.1 uncultured Pseudomonadota bacterium
GTTTTGCGATGGCCACTGCATTTTCATACAGATTTGACGTCTTTATTAAATGCGGATTCGTCAAAAGGTTGGCCTATACAAAATATTACAGGGCAATTTTCGTCGGTGATGAATGTAGTTATTAAAACTCCCGATAGGTTTGCGGGTGAAAAGGTCGCATATGAAATTCGCGACATGTTGCAGACCGACGAATTTAACGGCTTTGAATTGATGTTCAACGATTTTTCACCGCGTAAATTTGTATCTGAATTCAGTGAATACAAAAATTTTATGGTTAGTGAAAATTATCGTCAGATTTTAAAAAGTGGCGATTACGCTAAAATAACAGATGGTGTCCAAGAACGTATAGCAACATCAATGTCACCAAATATGTTGCCATTATCCGTCGATCCGTTTTTAATTGTGACAGATTATGTTTCCGATTTGACCGCATCAAATACCAATTGGATTCAGCGAAATGGTTTGCTTTGGCAATACAGGGCACCAGATAACTTTTATATGTTGCCAATAAGTGTGAATATTACGGATAATGATAAAATGTCATCTGGGGTTGCAAAATTGCAATCAAAAATTATGTCCAAACAAACTGATAATGTGCAAATTTATGTTGGTGGCGCACCGGTTCATACTGCCCAGATGTATAATCGCAGTAAAATCGAAATAGGCATTCTTTCGCTGTTTGCAGTATTGGGAATTATAATTGTCAATTATGCGCTTTTTCGCAGATATTTGACAATTGTTCCGATCGGGATTAGTTTGGCGGTTGGTTTTTTGGTTGGGACCATCGCGTTATTCCTTGTTTTTGGGTGTCCGCATATATTGGTGTTTGTATTTGGAACATCGCTTATTGGCTTGGGTATAGATTATTGTTTTCATTCTATGAGTGCGCCGTTGGGAGCCAATCAGGTTAATAAGAATATTTTGCATTCGCTTTTGACAACCGTAATTTGTTTTGTGCCCTTGCTTTTCTCATCAATTGAATTATTACAGCAAATATCTGTGTTCACGATAACGGGGTTGTGCACAATATATTTGTTCATAAGACTTTTTGTTCAGGGCAAGGTTAAGGCCACAAACAGAAAATTTATTCGACCATTTAGGTCAAAATACCGCCCATATGTTGTTGGAATAATTGCGTGTGTCGCGTGCGTTGCGTGCGTGTTTGCACGTATTGAAAATAATATGTCGCAAATGTATCGCCCATCAAAAGAATTAGCAGAATCAGAACGAATTATTGGTGATTTGAATCAAGCTACAAAATCTGCGTTCTTGATTGTGCGGGGCGATACCGTTCAGCATGTTTTGGAAACAGAAGAGGATATTCGGGATAGTGGCATAAAGTTTTTTGGTGTCTCAGCGATTGTACCATCGTTGCACCGTCAGGTTGAAAATCAGAACTTGGTTCGAGCATTATATAAATCGCAATCTAAAAATATACAAAAAACACTAGGATTAAAATCTAAACCAGCATTTATAGAATCGCCATATTTTTCTATCGCAAGTGAAAAGTTGGATTTTATCAGGGCACAGTTAGAGAGATTCTTTTTTTACGATAATCAATACGTCTATTCAATAAGCCCAGTGACCATCGGTGCGGATATTCAAAATGATGATGCGCGCATAGTTGTTCCAATGGAAATGATAAAAACGACAATGGAGAAATATAGCAACGAGACATATAATTTGTTAATAGTATGTGGGGTTGGTTTGCTGATAGTCCTGTTAATTTTGTATCACAAGCGTGCCTTGTTGTATATTGTCCCGCCGTTATTGGGTGCGATGGTATCTGTTGGCCTTTTGACATGCTTTGGAATGCCAATTACATTTTTCCATTTGCTTGGGTTATTTATAGTGATTGGATTGGGGCTTGATTACGCGATATTTCATATAAACACTAAATCTGGGGCCGAATTGCGTCCAGTATTCTATTCATGCATAACTAGTGTAATAGGTTTTGGTTTGTTGGCTTTTACCAGTTTTTTCCTTATTGCCGCAATGGGGATAACATTGGCAATTGGAATTACTGTATCGTATTTGGTTTCTTTATATCTGTTCTGGGGGTGCTGTAATACCGTCCCACGTAGGCGTTGAAAATTTCTCAATAGATGCGATGCATATTAGGTGGTCTTTGATTTTATAAAATGTTTCCTGGGCCGGTTCATATGGTCGCATTTTATATCTTGCTTCGTATGATGTGAATGCGTTGTAAAAATCATCTAGTGTTTTAATGCCATGAAAATCCATTAATTTAGCCATGGTATGAAAGTCGCGGGCAATTTTTGTATTTTCTATATCTGCGCCCAATGGCATATTTGAACCCGCAATAATTACAAAATTGTCTTTGTGTGCTATGGATATATATTTGAATTTTGACTTTATTTTGTTCGCTGTGGCGTGTGCAACCAAGAATTGATTTGCACGTATTTCACGTTTAAAAGATTTGTATTTTGCGGCCTCGGCTGGTGACAGCATTGATATTAAATTCTGTTTGTTGCATATTGCTGTAAAATCTGATATATAAATGTACATGTGGTTAAATATAACATAGAAAAAAACAAAGGCAAGAAAACCATGACCAATTGGTACCAGGTGCGTGAACGTGGGGCGGGGCGATTCCGTATAGAATTTTTATGGTGGGTATACAAAATTTTCGGAACACGTGTTTTAAAGGTAATGATATATCCAATTGTTGCGTGTATTGTTTTGTTTGGATACAAGGTTCGCACGGTATCACGTGAATATAGACGAGTTTTGAATTCTTATGCATCAAAAAATAATCTTGATGTTTCACGTTTTTCATCGGTTGGGCACGTGTGGTTTTTTGCGTGTTCTGTGGTAGACAAGATCGCCGCAATATGCGATAAAAAAAATCGATTGAAATTTGAAGTAAATAAAAATACAGATTGGAACGCCTTACAAAAACTAATCAGTAATAAAAGGGGGGCTTTTTTCTTGTGTTCGCATCTTGGTAATATAGAAGCTCTTTGTGCGATTCCAAATGCGGAGGATGTAAGAATGCATGCTTTTATGAATGTTGGCCAAAATGCCGTATTTCGTAATTTCATAGATAAACATTCAAATTATACAAATACCATTATTCATCCAACCGAGGACATGGGATGCGATTGCGCTTTGCCTGTTGGTGTGTTTCGTTTTGCACGTGCATGTGATTGTCCTGTTTTTACAATTGCTAATATCAATGTCGGGGGTGAAAAATATAAAGTGTTTGTGAAACAAATAAATACAACCAGTGTTGAAACAATGGCGTCTGGTTATATAGAATTTTTGGCACAGTTAATTACATTATATCCAAAACAGTGGTTTAATTTTTTTGATTTCTTTGGGAAATAGCTTAGTAATCCTCGAAAAAATAATTTTCATAAAAAAATTCCTAACATTTTAGGAAAATATGCTGTATAATGCCGTGCGGGGGAGTCCCTATGAAAAAATTGTTCCTGGTGATGATGTTTATGCCCATGATGGCGTTTGGTTCGGATGATTGCGCTACGCGTAGCACTGTGCCTGATGGTGTGCATACTTTGCAGGATATAATTAATCTTGGACTTTGCCGTAACCCACAAACCGCCGCCGCATACGCATCATTACGTTCAAGTCGTTTTAATAAAAATGCTGGATATGCGGATTATTTGCCATCTGTTAGCGCAAGTGTTTCTGCGGGAAAAGATTATGTTTCTGAGGCCTCGGCTGGGATTAACAGAAATCCAGGTTGGCAAGATTGGTCGTATGGCGCGTCTATTTCAGCATCGTATTTGATATTTGATTTTGGACGCCGCACGGCAGATATGAATCAAATGATTGCAACGTATCGTGCAGCCGGGTTTGATTATAGCGAAACTGTGCAAAATTTTGTATATGGTTTAGTTGGTTCGTATTATGAATTACTGAATGCGATGGCAAATGTAGAATCTGCAGAAAGTGCATTAAAGGTCGCACAAACTGCATATGATACGGCAAGTAAAAAATTCAAGGCTGGCGTCGTTGCGCGTGCTGATGTATTAAAGGCGGAAACTACACTGGCCAGTGCAAAATTATCATTGGAAAAATCAAAAAATAATCGCGAAATTTCCAAGGGTACATTGCTTACCAAACTGTCATTTCCGGCCGATCAAGAAATAACAATCGCGGATATGTCTTCGTCATTTGGTACCGATGCAGAAAATGAAAGCATTGATGAATTGATAAAAATTGCGCGCGAAAAACGTCCTGATTTACTCAAGGCTTCGGCCAATAAAGATGCGGCATGGCATAAACGTAATGCGGCGTTTTTGAAAAATTTGCCATCCTTTTCGGCAAAGGGTTCCTTGTCTTGGAATGATGATCAGTTTGGTGATGTGTTTAGTCCATCGACTAATCAAATTAACGGTTCTATTGAAATTCGTGCATCTATGCCAATTTTTGCAGGTTTCGCAAATATGTATGGCTTGCGTGCGGCAGAAAATGATTATGAACGCGCAAAGTTTAATGAACAACAGACCTCAAATGCTGCGATGATGGATGTATTTACTGCGTATCAAAATTACAAAACGGCTCAAACTGTTTTAACCCAGACAGACGCGCTATTAAAGTCGGCAACTGAGTCGGAAAAGGTGACAGCTGGGATGTACAAGGTTGGTCGCGCAACAATGTTAGATTGGCAAACTGCACAGTCTGAATTGATTGATGCCCAGAAACAAAACAATGCTGCGAAATATGATTTGTTTGTTAAACGTGCCGCGGTTGCATTGGCAATAGGTGATATAAAATCAGAACTGGAAGGGAAGGAAAATGAATAAAAAAAGTTGGTTTCGTCGTCATAGATGGTTGCTTATAATAACGGCAATTTTGTTGACGATAGTCGGATTGATGTTTGTAGGAGACAAAAAAGCTGCTAAAAAGAATTATGTCACAATGGATATAAGTCGTGGCGATTTATCTCAAACAGTGACCGCGACAGGTGAAATAAACCCTGTTAACACGGTCAGTGTCGGGTCCCAGGTTTCTGGCACAATTGAAGAAATATTTGTTGATTATAATTCAACGGTAAAGCAGGGTGATAAGTTGCTTACCATTGAACCGTCTGTATTGCAGGCGTCTGTGGACGAAGCCAAGGCATCATTGGAATCGGCACAATCACAATTAAAGTTG
>CAMYXE010000058.1 GCA_947303165.1 uncultured Pseudomonadota bacterium
ACAAGATATCGCAAGATGTAATAGATTTGTATACCGCGCTGTTTTGCACAAGAACTTTGTCATATCAGATGGCAAAAGACCTAAACTATTAAAAGGTTATATTAAAGTCTGTTAAGAAACGGCGCTTCATGCGCCGTTTTTTTTTAATGCTAATTTTTATTCCTATGGGCTTGAAATGGTTTTTCGGCTAACTATATTTGTGTCATACAAGAAATATTCAAATAGGAGTGAATTATGGGAAAAGTACTAGGTATCGATTTGGGAACTACAAATTCTGCCATGGCTTTTATGGATGGAAATGACCCAAAGATTATTGAAAATGCCGAAGGGCAACGCACCACGCCTTCTGTGGTTGCAATTACATCAAACGGCGAACAATTGGTTGGTATTACCGCCAAAAACCAGGCCGTTACAAATCCAGAAAATACTATATATGAAATCAAACGTTTAATGGGATTGCGTTTCGACAGCCCGGCCGTCAAAGAAATTATGGGCCGCGTTCCGTATAAAATTGTTGCCGGTGACAATGGCGATGCATGGGTTGAAATCGAAGGCATGAAATATGCACCGTCCCAGGTTTCTGCAATGATTTTGGCAAAACTTAAAAAAGACGCGGAAAATTATTTGGGCGAAACAGTGACCGATGCGGTTATTACCGTTCCGGCATACTTTAATGATTCTCAACGCCAGGCAACCAAGGACGCCGGACGTATTGCGGGGCTTAATGTTTTGCGTATTGTTAATGAACCAACCGCCGCCGCGTTGGCGTATGGTTTGGACAAAGACAAAGATGGCACGATTGTTGTGTATGACCTTGGTGGTGGAACGTTCGATGTGTCTGTGTTGGAAATCGTTGATGGCGTGTTCGAAGTGAAATCAACAAACGGTGATACCGCACTGGGTGGTTCGGACTTTGATGCGCGTGTCTTGAAATATTTAATTGATGAATTCAAATCACAAACAGGCATCGATTTATCCAACGATAAATTGGCACTTCAACGTTTGAAAGAGGCCGCAGAAAAGGCAAAAATCGAATTGTCTTCCAAGACATCAACCGATATTAACCTGCCCTTCTTGACTGCCGATGCGTCGGGTCCAAAACATTTCAACACAACACTAACACGTGCGAAATTGGAATCTTTGGTTGATGATTTGATTCAAAAGACAATTGAACCTTGCCGCAAGGCGTTAAAGGATGCGGGTATTGAAAAATCACAAATCAACGAAGTTATCTTGGTTGGTGGTCAAACCCGTATGCCCAAGGTTGTGGAAACCGTTAAAGAATTCTTTGGCCGTGAACCACACAAAGGCGTTAACCCGGACGAAGTCGTCGCAATGGGTGCCGCAATTCAGGGTGGTGTTTTAAAAGGCGACGTCAAAGACGTCCTGTTGTTGGATGTGACGCCATTGTCATTGGGTATTGAAACATTGGGTGGTGTGTTTACGCGCCTTATTGACCGCAACACTACAATTCCAACCAAGAAATCCCAGGTGTTTAGTACAGCCGAAGATAACCAATCGGCCGTGACAATTCGTGTGTTCCAAGGTGAACGCGATATGGCGGCGGATAACAAATTGCTTGGCCAGTTTAATTTAGAGGGTATCGCACCTGCGCCACGTGGCATGCCACAAATCGAAGTATCTTTTGATATCGACGCGAATGGTATCGTTCATGTATCAGCCAAGGATAAAGGGACCGGCAAAGAACAGGCGATTTCGATTAAATCTGATGGCGGACTTTCCGAAGAAGAAATCAAACGTATGGTTGACGAAGCCGCGGCAAATGCGGAATCCGATAAAAAGAAGAAAGAATTGGCCGAGGCCAAGAATACCGCAGAAACCGCTATATTCAGTATTGAAAAATCACTGAAAGAACATGGCGATAAAATCAGTGCTGCGGATAAAGATGCAATTGAAAACGCCAAGAAAGATTTGGCCGATGAATTGGCAAAGTCTGATGCAACGGCGGAATCTCTTAAATCCAAAACCGATGCATTGACCGAAAAGGCCATGAAACTTGGCGAAGCGGTTTACAAGGCGCAACAGGATGCGCAAAATGCCAATGGTGCCGCGGGCGCGTCAGATGAAAATAAATCTGATGGTGCACGTGATGCAGACTTTTCAGAAAAATAATCTGAAACAACGAAATAAAACGGGGCGTTTGCCCCGTTTTTTATGTCGTAAATTTTCTATTTCGTTTGTCCGATATAGATGTTCATTGCGGTTGCAACATCTAATAATGGATCATCAGGTTCAATATATGCGTTTGAAGTGCAAAGTTCTGGGATATTTGGATCTCGCACTAAATCGCCCGCGGCATAGAATTCTGATAATGGCACCGTCACACATTCGTTTCCACGTAATGCCGTCATAACATTTGTTTCACGATTTTCAATTGCATCCAATGCACATGTAGCCATTTTTGCCGCCAGTATTCTGTCCGTCGCGGTTGTGTCGCCGGCGCGTTGAATATAATCAGGAAATGCCGCCCTATTCTGAATTCCCGCCGCGGTCAGTTTACGTGAAATCATATCAGCTGGACGTCCGGAATGACCGCGCAAAGTTATTCCTTCGGATACCATGATTATTCCATAGTCGCGTTCGCATGCGTTGATGTGTTTTACCAAATCATCAACGTCAAACTTTATTTCTGGAACGATAATCGCATCGGCACCAATTGCGATACCTGCGTGCAGCGCCAAACGGCCACAATCGCGCCCCATTGTTTGAACAACGAACCAGCGATGATGGCTGCGTGCGGTTAGCAACAATTGATCGCAATATCTTGTCAATTCGTTAACCGCCGTGTCAAATCCGATTGTTTTATCTGTTAATGGAATATCAAAATCTATCGTTTTAGGAATACATACCAATGATAGGTCGTTATAGATTTCGCTATTTTTGTACGACAGCGAAAAGCTGCCGTTGCCACCAACCAAGACCAACGCATCCAATTTTAATGTCGCCAATGAATCTTTTAACATTTTATTAAATTTTAACATGCGCCCTGTTTTTGCCGCCGTTTCGAAATTCATCATGCATGCGTTGCCGTTGTGCAAAAAACTGCCCGCGATACGTGCCAATTCCACAGGTATTGTTTGTGGTGTCATTTCTATAACATTTGCCGGACGCATACAAAGTCCGTCTGTGCCATCTACAATTCCATAGACACGCCAACCACGATTAGTTGCACCCAAAACGACGCGGTTTATTACACTGTTCAGGCCGCTGCAATCGCCGCCTGTGGTCATAATTCCAATTTTTTTCATATTTTTCCCCTATTTTCAGGCTAATTATACCATAAATAAGTTGACAAAGAAAACTTTTTTATGCTATTTTGTCTACTGGTAAACAAGGCCACTTTTTTTCAGGAGATATAATTATGGCAAACAATAATACCGCTGTCATGGGCAAAACAAAACGTTCGACCGATAATATGATAGAAGATGCAATTGCACAACAGGATAATTGGCTTGCACGTCGTCGCAGTTTTACACGTCGCTTTTTGCGTGCGCGCAACAGCAATAATACAACGACCGTGGTGGAAAACAAACCTGTTCAGCAACCAGGGACGCATGATGAAGACAATAATAAATCTGTGTTACGTGAATATTGGTTCCCGATACTTTGTGCATTGTTTGTTTTGTTTGTTGCGATTTGGATTCTGTTTGCGCGTACGGCACCCGAGAGAATCATTGTTTTGAACAATGTCGCGAAATCTGTGCCGGTGCAAACGGTGGCCAAGGGAACCGTTAAAGAAATACCTGTGCCGGTTGATGTGCCTACATTTGATATTGTTAGAATAACACCCGAAGGTTCAATAGTTGTTGGCGGTCGCTGGCAACCAAACAAAAATATATCTGTGATAATTAATAATAAAGTTGTTGCTACAGAATTGACCGACGAAAATGGCGAATTTGTATACGCACCAAAAAACAAATTGCAGCCAGGTAATTATACCTTGTCATTGGCTGGGAATAAACCAAACAAGAAATCTGATAATAAAGTATTCTTGTATGTGTCTGATGCAGATTATCGTAATTCAATATCATTACTTATGACCCCAAACGGCAGCAAGATTTTGCAATCCCCGTCTGTAATCCAAGACAGTGATTTAGTTGTTTCAAAAATAGATTATCTGGACACTGGTCGTATCGTCGTGACCGGTAACGCATTGCCGCGTTTGCGCGTATCGTTATCATTGAATGATAAATATATTGGTTTTGCACGCGTGTCCGATTATAAGAACTTTGGCCTTGGGGCAGATGTTGGTGAATTAAAGCCGGGTGCTGAATACAACCTGACCGTGCGTTTGCACGATGGCGAAGGTAAAACCATTGCAACCGTTAATCATAATTTTATTATGCCAGAAATGACCGGCGATAATGATACATTTTATACGGTGCGTCGTGGCGATTGCCTTTGGATAATTGCGCGCAACTTTTTGCGCCGTGGTGTGTTATTTAGCATGATTGCCGAACGTAATAATATTGAAAATCCCAATTTGATATTTCCGAAACAGTTGTTGCAAATTCCAACAAAATAATAAAAAAGGGTTCTGTTATGGATGATGATCTAAGTCGTGAATTAAGAAACGCAAATTTCAAAGACAATAAAGAATACTTTATATATAAAAATACATGTGATGCATGTATGCGTTTGTTAAAGCGGCCCAGTGACGGCTATTATTTCACGACACAAAAGGTTGTTCGGCACTTTAATGATATTGTCCAAAAAACTGTTAGAGAGAATCATTACAATTCTAAGAGTTCTGAACGTGTTAGTTTGCATCTGTTGGTTGCAATTCAATTGAAACAAGAACCAGAATTCATGCAGGAGTTTCATGAGTTGTCTCTGGCGCTGTATGAAAAGATGAAAAATGCGGGTTCAGACCAGGTAAATCAGTTTTTACAGCCAGAAGAAATTATGGTTGTTCTGAATTATATGCCATCTATGATTTCGTTGGTCCCAGACCCCAGCGAGGAAATGCAAAGACTAGTCTTGCAACGCCGTAATGGCAAGGAATATCTGAAACATATAAGTGCACCGTCAACAAATGTGGTAAACGAGGCCCTTTGGAGTAAGAAAATTAATTTTACCGACATTCCATATGATAAACGCACACCTG
>CAMYXE010000059.1 GCA_947303165.1 uncultured Pseudomonadota bacterium
ACAACAACAAATAGCACAGGGACAACCAGCAACGTCGTTATTAAAACGTATTGCAAAATATCTGTCTTGGTGACAGAATTAAAACCACCAAATGACACATAAGAAAACACCATTGTAGACACGACAAACGTAATTAGCAATGGATTAATTGATGGGAAATATGGCAACAGCAACTTTGATAATGCTACAAAATTTGCTGCAACAATAAGCACAAACGTAAACGACGTAATTATTCCAATTAATATTGCCAACCCTTTATGGTTAGAAGATAATAAATCTGATATTGTTGTTCCGTTATCGCGTTGATATTTTTTATAAAGTAATATAACTATTAAAATTCCAACCATTAATGAAATTGGGTCAACCAAAGAATACCATTTAAACACATGCCCAATTGACGCACTGGTTAAAATAGCGGCACCTCCGGCAAAAGTCATGCTGATACCCGCAGCAATAGTAAACCAGCCAAGTTTGCCACGGCTCATTGTAAACTCTGCATAAGATTTCATGCTGCTTTTTTTAACAAAAAATCCAACAATCATAAAACTCAACAATGCGATCAGAATGATAATCTGTGTGATATTCATTGTTAAACCCTCCAACTAATGAATAGGTAAATTAGACATCGAAATCGTAATTTTTTATCGATTTTACAATGGCGGTAACCAATTTATCTTGATGAGCAGAATTTTTTAACAATTTTTCTTCAGCAGCATTAGATAAATGCCCACATTCAATCAACGCCCCTGGTACTGTTGAACGTAACACGGCTAACGGCGCATGGCGAACCGCCGGTCCTGGCTGTTGTTCTATTCCACCGCGATTAAATGCCCGTGCGCAACCGTTTGCATATTCTTCGGACATTTCTGCGACCGCGTGCTGTTGCAACGACGACAATGCTATGCGTATATCTTTTGAAAATTGCTCAAACCCATTAACATCTATTTTATCAGCGGCGTTTTCAGCATCGGCCAGTTTTTGCGCCTCTTCGTCAGACGCTTTTTCAGATAATGTATAAATTGAAAATCCTTTCATAGATCTACTTGGGTTTGCATTTGCATGAATCGACAAGAACAAATCGGCTTTTTTCTTTTCGGCAATCGCCGCACGATCTGCTAATTTTAGGTATGTATCATCATTGCGTGTCATAAAGACAGAAAAACCTTCATTACGCAAAGCAGTTCGCAATTTCTGCGCAACCGATAGCACAACAGTTTTTTCTTTGGTTCCCCCCTTACCTATACATCCAGGGTCTTTGCCACCATGCCCAGCATCTATCACAATTATACGTTTTTTTTCATTCTTTCCGTCTTCACCAGCCGTCGTTATAGCGGCCTTACCCGATGAACTAGAAGCAGAAAAGTCTAAAACAAGTCTATAATCATTATCCCCATTTGGTTCAAGAATCATTATCTGATTTTTCGGAATTTCATTGATGTTTTTCGTTAAATTCACAACAATGTTTAATGCGTCCCCGACCTGAACCTGGGATATTGATTTTACAATGGTCCCCGATGCAAGTTTTGCTGTAATTGATTCATCTGCTACTGTATTTGATAGTTTAACAGTAAGTGTTTTTTCGCCATAAACCAAAGTATAAGATGGTCGCGAAGATGTTTCTATAACAAGGCGCGTTTTACCACCCGGCTGAACTCCTGTGCGCATAGATTTTATTGCATTACGTGCAGCAAATGCAACACGAGGCATCATTCCAACAACAACTGCCCCGATACTTGCGATCTTTAAAAGATGACGCCTTGATATTTTCATTGCACTGGTATTATATCAAAAAAACTATTTTTTACCAAGAACATTATAAACAAAAACCACCTTGGGTGTTTTTTATAATAATTCAACCCAATACACTATTTATATACACAGCTTGAAAATTGTTGCGCAATCATTGATTGTTCCTGGGATGTCATTTCTGCCACCTGGACCATATAACAACGTGTTGAATCACGCAAAATAAACAATTTGGTTCCGTTTTTATACGCTGTTTGCATATCATCCATTTGTGCAGACGTTAAAAATGCATTTTGCGTCAAAACAGAATTGGTAAGTCCCGCCTGAACAACCTGATTTGCGGTCGCATAATCATATACTTCGGTGCGAGATTTTACCTCTTTATATATGTCTACTGTTGTTCCGTTAGTTTTTTTTTGTGCCTCGGGGAATGAAATAGATACAACAGCCGCAGCCACAGCAGCCTTTTGTAAGCCACTTGCACCAGAAGAATCATGCGCTGCCAAATTCAGTTGCATATCGTCACCGCACGCCAAATTCATACGATTTGTATAGGATGCCAAAACAGCATCAACCGCATTTTCCCAATCTTTGCCCTTTTTATTCAAATCCAAATCAACAATCTTTTCCGCCCAATTCCATATGTTTGCACCAACATTTCCAGCATTTGCAAAGCGCGACACCATTTCCGCCGAACCACCTTGAACACCGGCACCACAATAATCAGTTAATTGTGACATTAACATGCTAGACGTTTCGTTACCATAAGCAAGCGCAACAGAATGGCAGGACATTGCAGCCTCAAGTTCCTGGCGACGTTGCAGGCACTGTGGCGAATGCGCCTTGGTTAATTCATTCGCCATGTTAGCCATAGACAAATATGCCATCAATTCTTGTTGAACATACGATGGGCACAAATGTGCCGCAGTATTCAAACCACCAACGCCTATTTTAGTATTCGCCGCGTAATTCGGTAACAACACTGATGTATCATTACGCAAGCATAACATTGCATAGTTATACAATTCACTTTCCGTCGCATACGCGCAACGTCCAGATTGCTGCCCTGGAACAACTGTGACATCACCACAATAATCGGTAAAGCACTTCATTATCTTGTCGCGACACGCAGTATCGACATCTGGAACATTAACCATATAATATGTATTTCGTTGATTTGTCTTGTAATTATTGACCAACCCCTGATTTCCACGCAAAGTATTTGCCGTGTTAATTGCATTAGTTGTCGTTGTTATTACACCGCGCGCACCACCAGAATTGTTCGCCGTCACAGACCCTGCAGAAACACCATAAGCATCCGCAGCCAAGGCACACGCACAGATTAAACCACATACACTAAAAAAACGTTTCATGGAAACCTCTCTCTTTGCAGAGTATTTTATCACATTTATCCCCCAAAGGCAACATATCTTTTATGGTTGATTTCAATTTTTTTACTGATAGAATGAAAATATGATTTTGGCGAACGAAATTTTAAATGAAATCCAAGAAAACCTAAGTATTCTTAGGGGGTTTCTTTGACCCAGATAAACTACAAGACCAAATTAACGAACTTTCAGAAAAATCTTTGAACACGGATTTATGGAATAATCCAGATGATGCACGCGCGTTGTTACGGCAAAAGGCGGCCAAGGAACGCGAATTAAATGATTTTCTTGAAATGCAGCAAGAATATCAAAACCTGACCGAACTTTACGCTATCGCCCCCGATGACCATGACGTGTTGGATGCAATAGAAAAATTATCAATCCGTCTGCAACGCGCAAAATACATTACCTTGTTTAACAACCCGGCCGATAGCAATAACGCGTTTTTGTTTATCCAGGCCGGCGCCGGTGGGACCGAGGCACAAGATTGGGCACAAATGTTAACCCGTATGTACTCACGTTGGGCGGAACGGCATGGGTTTGCTGTTGAAATCATTGAAGAACACCCGGGAGACACCGCGGGGATTAAAAGTATCACTATGCGAATTATCGGGGAACGCGCATATGGTTGGTTGCGTAATGAAATTGGCGTCCACCGTCTTGTTCGCATTTCACCTTTTAATGCAAATGGCAAACGCCAGACCAGTTTCGCATCGGTTGATGTCTGGCCAGATGTTGATGATTCAATACAAATTGATATAAATGAAAAAGACCTGCGCATTGACACCTATCGTTCATCGGGCGCCGGCGGTCAACATGTTAATAAAACCGACAGTGCGGTTCGCATTACACATATTCCAACGGGCATAGTTGTTACATGTCAAAATGAACGCAGCCAATTTCAGAACAAAGATATGGCAATGAAAATTTTGCGTTCACGTTTGTATGAACTGGAAATGGAAAAACGTGCCGCCGAAGAAGACGCAGCCAAGGCCGCCCAGAAGAAGATTGAATGGGGCAGCCAGATTAGAAACTATGTTCTGTACCCGTATCAATTGGTTAAAGATGTCCGCACAGGCGTTGAAAACACTGATTCCGACGCCGTATTGGACGGCGATTTAGATGCATTTATGTTAAGTTTACTGCAACGCGGTTAAAAAGTATCCTTTTCAATCTTGATGTTTAATATATTTTGAATATCGTATAATTCACAGATTTTACGACCTGATTCATATGTGCTCATAGAGCCAATCATCTCACACTTGGAATCAGATACTCTTGTGCAACTACCAGAAAAACCATAACTGGAACTTTTTAAATCAGGCTTTGTTAATTCCGTAGTCGGATCGCCGCCCAAAATTTTACAAATTTCTATTAACGCATTATTTAATTCTTTTTTAATGTTTTGATTATCATAGTTTTTGATAGTTATTGTTGATTTGTCGTCATTTCGTTTATAACCAGGCTGTTCTTTGTCTTCTACTTTTTTCTCTTGTATATCTCTATCGGATGTAAAGACAACATAATTGGTATCAGATGCACACGCAAAATGAATATCGCTAAGTTTGGTTAGTTTGCAATCAGCTATCCCGTACTTTACATTGGCATAAAGCTTTATCAATGACGTATAAAGTATGATATTCGATACGTTTCTTGGTTTATAGAAACTGCAATATGCGGAATGTTCGGTTTCACATGGATTTACAGGTATGCATTCTTGATTTGATTCCACCCAAACCATATTTTCATCTGCGATACAACTTCCCTTGGCAATTTGTGCACAATATGCCGCCGAAGTCAGAAAAATACAAAATAATGCCAATAAATATTGCATAATTTCCTCCCCCTTTATTATACTGGCGCACCCAGCGGGATTGTTCGCTTTGCTCACCACTCGTAAGACTTGAACTTCGCGTTGCTCGTTCTCGTCAACTATCGTGTCGAACCAAGGTTCTCATTCACCGTTGTCCCA
>CAMYXE010000060.1 GCA_947303165.1 uncultured Pseudomonadota bacterium
GGTTGTAATATTTGCAAATAAATTCGATGGTATCGATTGTAAACTGTTGCAACCATAAAATGTGGCGTTGAACATATTTTCTGCCCCGGTGGTTATATTTGCAAACAAATCTGATGGTATTGATTGTAAATTGGTGCAATTTTGAAATGTGCCACGGAACAGATTATACGCCCCAGTTGTAATATTTGCAAACAAACCCGATGGTATTGATGTTAACCTACCGCAGCCAGCAAATGTCTCTTCGAACATCTGGCTTGCCCCGGTTGTATAATTGCTGAATAATGTTCCCGATATGCTGGTCAGTTGACTGCTACTAGCGGGATACCCAGAATAATAAAATGTTCTGTAAAAACTTGGTGCCTGACTGGCCCCAGACCCCAGGTATGGGAACATTGCGGACATATTACCATCAACAGATACGACATTATTATTGGGAAATCTTATTGCGCTACGTTCACCACCGTAATAATTGTCACTGGTTGAATATCCAGTTGCGGTTCCACCAAAACGTATGGTTTTTGTGCCCGCGGTTGAATAGGAACACGTGTATGTGGCATTAGCAGTGCCCGAACGTGTCACCCTTTTACCGGAAACACCCGGGCCAGATAATGTTCCGCCATTACCACAGTCGATATAAAATGTTCCCTGGGCGGTCATGTTGAAATCAAACGTGTCAGGTTTGTCAATGCTTCCGTCCATATACATTGTGCCAATGCTAAAATGTGCGGTTTTGCAATTGTTTTCCGATGTTTGTATATCAATTTTATCAGGGGCGCATTTTAAGCCTGCTGACGCAGAACCCGCCGAAATAATGCCACAAACCACCGCAACCAAGAATTTTTTCACGATAACACCTCTCCTGTTCTTATAAAACTTTCATATTTATCATAGAAAACTATCCGCGACAAAATCAAGCACAAAAAATACTTATCCAACCATGTTGGAAATAATGGCATATTTATTAATGATTATTTTTGAAATACTATGGCAATTTCCCAATGGACACTGCCCACGAATTGATCAAATGCCGCAGTTTTAATTATTTTATATCCGGCATTCAGCAAAATTTCCGAATCGCGTCGCAATGTCGCCGGATTACATGAAACATATATTATTCGTGGCACATCGGATTTGGCCAACTCACGACACTGGTCCAACGCGCCCGCACGTGGCGGATCCATTACAACCAAATCATAATTATTTAGCATTTTTACGGTAATAGGTTTCTTGAACAAATCGCGTTTATTAAATGGACCAACAATATCAAATCCATCGGCTTTCAACGCAAATGTGAAATTACCAATTCCACAAAATAAATCTGCAACATGTTTGGCACCAACCGCGTTTTCTAAAACAAAATTTCGCATTGCCTGTTCGCTTTCCACCGTTGGTTGCAAAAACGCACCAATCGGATAATCAACAACAAATTCACCGAATCGTATGCGTGGCACATCGTTCTGGATAACAATCGCGCCATTCCACGACACACGCAGCAAATTTAATTTCTGGACTGCCGTTTTAAATTCACCACTAAAATAAGGAACATTTGATTCCACCGCCAAATCTATGCCGTTTTCGCATAATGTCACCAATGCAGAACCGGCACCACTCCATGGTAATTTTGCAAGTTTTGGCAATATATCATTTATCTGGGGAACCAGATTCGGGCAATTATTAACCGGCACAATATTCTTGGTTTCCGATTCGAAAAAACCAAAAACACCATTTGCAAAACAAAAGTCTGCACGTCGCCGCATTCCCCCGGGTGTCCAAAATATTTCGTCCACCGCGGACCATTTATCTAGTAATTTCTGCTTATCTTGGCGATAATTCGGGGCGGTAAAATCATATTTGCAACCGCCACACACCGAAAACAATGGACAAGTGTTCATATAAACACACCTAGAAATTAATTCTTACACCCGCGCGCAGTTGATGTGCCGATGGATTTAAATCTGATACAACCCCAACATCAGGTCCAAACATATACAAATAACGGTATCCGACATCTATGGTGAAATGTTCACCAAGTTCCAGACCCAATCCAGCCATCGCCGCAAGAGATACAACCGCATCACTGTCTACATGCACACCATCACCATCGGTAAATGCCATACCTGCGCCAACACCAACATAGGGAACAATTTTTTGTTTATAAAAGAATCGGTATAAACTGTTTATGCGCGCATTAACAATGGCATTTAAAAATACTGTATTCGCATTTATCGCAAATCCGTCCCATTCGGCACGCGTATTCATATAATTCGCCTCGATACGCAGGATATCATATATTCTGTAACCAGCCACAACATCAAATCCAGATGTTGTTTCGCCATCTATAACGTCTGTATGATTGACCGCATCTTGCCATATCGAAAGATTATACATACCACCAACATAAAACCTGTGTTGCGCCGCAAAAGTATCGGTTTCACGTGCACCAGATTTTCCATCAGCCGATGCATTCTCGGGCACATCACCAGTTTTTTGAACACGGTAAATAACCTCTGCCCCGGCGGACATTGGTAATAAACATAAAAGATAAATCAAAAATTTTTTCATAACTTATTCCTTATCAGAAATTCATACGAATTGTTGCCATAATGTTGCCGACATTATCAACACCTATGCGACGTGTTGACCAACCAAAACCATGTCCAATGAACAGTTGGTGTTGATACGCAATATCTATACCCAACAGGTCGGTTAACATAAAATTCATACCCAGTTCTAGGCGCGGCGCCGCCAACACAGCACCATTGGCGCCATGCGGTCCCGAAAAATCATATGCCCCCAGGCCAAGCCCAATACCCATAAACGGAACAAATGTACGACGATATGTAATATCACCACTTTGAATATATCTGCGTGCAAAATCAAAATATACCGTTCCATTCAACATATGATAATTGGCATACAAGTCTGACACACCTTCAAATTTGAATGTTGATTCTTGGAATGCAACCTCAGTCCGAACATATGAAGACATATTCCACCCAAGTCCGATTAGAGTATTCCATGACCCACGAGATTCGTGCTTTTTATGCCCGACACGCGCACTTTTTGTTAAGGCGCCAATGTTCATTCCTGCACCCATGCGCACATACATTTTCGTTGGAATAAACAACTCGTAATCTTCGCCGTCATTAGATGGAACATCGTAAAAAACTTCTTGGGCCAATTCACCATAACCATTTCCATACGTCGCGGCCGTGCCATAATTAGTGGGTTGGTATTGCGATATTACCATTTGCGAACTGCTGTAACCGCCATAGCCACCAAGGCCATTCTTGATTTCCCTTTTAAATTGACTAGCACGACCAGCCGCCATCGCGTCCACACTTATCACACATGCACATAACGCCGCAAAGTAATATTTTATTTTCATTTGTCATCCACTTGATTTCATATACTCGTTACATTTTATCATAAAAACCGACTTGATTCCAGCACGATTTATGCTTAACATAAATAATATGAACAAAAAAGACGATAAAAAAATTGCATTAGTTGCTGGGGCACTTGATTTGCCGTTCTATACGCGTGATGCGTTAAAGAAGCACGGCTGGAATGTTTTTGTCATAGGATTAAAAAATTTCTATGATGAACGTCTGAATCCCGACATGGTTATCCGCCTTGGTGGTGCAGGAAGTGCTGTGCGTGAACTAAAAAAACGCGGAATAACAAAACTCACATTCGTTGGGGCGTTGGGCCATCCGAATTTATCTGATTTACGGCCAGACTTATGGACGTTTTTCGCATTATTCAAAATATTAAAAAATCAACGGGGGTATGATTCAATGGCAGTTGCATTTACAAAAACACTTGAACGTGCGGGCTATACAGTTCTTGCGGCACAGGATTTGGCTCCAGAATTAACATTTGAACACGCAGGTGCCTTAACCAAACAGAAGCCTTCACGCGGTGATTTGAAAAATATTAATCGTGCCATAGAGGTCTCTCATACAATAGGTTCCGCAGATATCGGAGCTTCGGTTGTAGTTGATAAACAAGTTATCGCGGTCGAGGCCGCTGAAGGCACCGCAAAAATGCTGGAGCGCGTTGTTGAAATGCGCAAAAAACATAAAAAAGCTAGCGGCGTCTTTGCAAAAATGACGAAACCTGGTCAAGATTTGCGCATCGATATTCCCGCAATTGGGGTCGATACCATAGATGCGGTGGCAGATGCACATTTACGCGGAATTGTGGTTAACACCAAAACCTGCTTTGTTGTGGATAAACCAAACGTAATTAAAACCGCGAACAAACGTGGCATTTTCATAATGGCTGTCGACCAATAACTTATTGACAATTTATATTTTTTGTTTATACTATCCCTGCAATTTATGGAGTTACGAAGTGTCAACTAATACCAAGCACAGTTTATCACCTAAACCAAAACCCAAGTTCATGTGGACACATAATGGTATATATAACATGGTTATGTCCAAGATTTGGCGTGCCATGAAATGCCCTATTCATCCAGAAAATACTGTCTTCTATATGTTATACGAGGCTGATTTGATGGATAACTATTTGAATAACAATGGTAAAATAACAAAAAAATTACTCACATCATTGCGTAACATCGAAAGTGCATTCGGTATCAAAATTGTCGCAGGTTACACATTTGACGATATTGTATCCGTCGCAGAATGGCAACTTGAAAAACAAGGACGATTGGCGCCCGATGTACCAGATATTGAAGCCATAAAAAGGCAACAAACGGAACAACACCATAATAGTACAGGTGCATACAGTAAATAATTTTCGGTCAAACAAATAATTAAAATATGGGATTATACAATGCAACTTGATGACGCAACATTTTTTCATCAAAAAGTTAATAAATGCATAAGAAACATCATCTTGAAATATGCATTCATAGATTCAATAGATATGTCAGCAAAATTATCTGAGATAGTTACATTTGGCGATAGCGACATAACATTAATTACCCAATACATTAATCGCGAGTTTGATATAGATTTTAATCAACTGGCGATTGATAATCATAAATCTGTATCTGATATGACCATCAATGAAATCTGTGATATTGCTTTTCATTGTGTAATGTCTGATCCGCAACGCC
>CAMYXE010000061.1 GCA_947303165.1 uncultured Pseudomonadota bacterium
GCTGATAATGCGGGTGTTTCAGCAGGGGATTTGATTGGTGAAATAAATGGAACGTTAGTTTCTGATATGGCTGATTCTGTCTTGGCGGGAATGTTTTCTGGATTTAATTCTGGCACATTAAAAATGACACTTATGACACCAAGTGGCACGCGGCGGGTTGTTGTGAGACGTGCGACTATTGTCCTGGCTGATTCGGATGTTATATTCATGGATGATGATAGTGGTGGAATATTACAAATTATTGTGAATCAACTTACAAATAATACGGTATCTATTGTTAACGAGGCTCTGTCAAAACATGCTGAGTTGTCTGGGGTGATTTTGGATTTGCGTGTCGCAGATGGTGATGATGAACGTGCCGCGGCAAAGTTGGCAGGACTTTTTATTGGCTCAAAACCAGTGATGCGTGTTGTTGAAACTGCACGTGATGAAGTAGAGATTGTGCCGTCGGGTGATGCAGTTACAAATGCGCCAGTAGCGGTCGTTGTTTCAAATATGACGCGTGGCACGGCTGAGGCAGTTGCAAATGCTTTCTATGAAAATGGGCGTGGGGTTTTAATTGGAACACCAACGGCAGGACATGCAAGAATTGCGTCAAAGATAAAGTTAAATGATGGTAGTATGTTGGAATTGATGAATAAATCTGTCAAGACAGGTAAAGGGAACATCATTGATAGACGCGGTGTGTTCCCGTTGGTATGTTTATCGAACATTCGCACGTCTTCACAACAAAATGCGTTCTTTTTAAATGTTATAAACAATGATTTTCGTGCACACGATTACAATCGCGATACGAATGTTGATGCAGAATCTGTGCGTCGTGGATGTCCAACAATAACCAGTGGCGAAGATGAAGATTTAGTCGCGCTTTCTGTGGCTGTAAAAATTTTAACAGATGATAAAGTCTATAGCCGGTTATTGAATTTTGAATAAGGATGTAAGATGTTTTTAACGCATGAAAATAAATTAAAGTGGAATTGGATTATTGCTGGTTCAATAATCACAGTCGCGTTGGTTTTTGCTGGTGTGTTTTGGTTTGATATTCCATTATACAATTTCTTGCGCAGATTTAATTGCGGGGCGTGGGATATTTTTGATAGTGTGTTCAGTGCAAAAAATTGGCTTGCCGTTTCTGCTATCGTTGTTGCTATTTTTTATATTCGCAAACTTATTCAAACAAAATCTAAGTTTGGTTTCACGGACATATATGCCAAGATCAAGGGCAGTTATGCATTTTTAGTTTTTTGTTCTGTGTTATGTGCGGCATTAGTTGGTGGTCCATTAAAGTTTATCATTGGTCGTATGCGCCCGATTTTTTACGAGGCATTAAATATGGTTGGTTTTTTCCCATTTACGCAAGATTGGGCGTTCCATTCCATGCCGTCGGGGCATGCGCTTGCGTCTTTTTCGGCGTTGGTGATGATTGGTATGTTGGCCCCACGTGCAAAATGGTTTACTTGGACATTGGCAACATTAATCGGATTTTCGCGTGTATGCGCGGGCGCGCACTGGCCATCTGATGTTATATTAGGGGCATTCATAGGTATGGTTGCCGCAGATGTGGTAAAATACATAATGGTGAAACGTGTTAAATAAATCGCCCCTCAGACTATGATTTTGTGTTTTTTTATGATACAATACCTGGTATGAGTAAACAATCAAAGTTTTTACCTGAAAGTGTTTCTGGGGCGTTGAAAGGGTTTGCTAAAAAACTCTGTGGCCTTGTTATTGTATTGATTGCGATATGGGTGGTGTTCGCATTGATTTTTCATAATCCATATTTAGATGGAATTTCCGCAGCAAGTAATTTCGGTAAACAATCTTTAATTGGAAATTTTGTCGGGATGTTGCGTTATACAATCGGGTTTGTCCCAACGTTGTTTTTGTTTTTTTGTATCGGCAAATACGGGATAAGCTTAATTCTTGGTGGTGATGGTGACGGAACGCCAGAATACAATATTTTACGTGGCTTTGTGGCTATATGCCTTGGGTCAGCGGGTTTTGGTTTGATTGCACCACGTGCGACATTTGGTGGGATGGTTGGCGCAATTGCGGCGGCAGATTTATCGGGATTAATAGGTGGTTTTGCTATTGCTGTTGGAATCTTGGCTTTGATTGGATTTTTTGCATTGGCTGGTATTTTATTGCATATAAGTTTAAGTGATGTTCTGCGAATCGTTCGTATTGCTGTTCGTTCTGTTCGGTGGGTGTTGGCGGCATTTCATTTAATGCAACCATTACCAGAAGAAGAGGAAGAAGAATACGAGGAAGAAGAGGCCGAAGACGAAGAAACAGAAGAAGAGGAAGAAGAAAAGCCCCGTCGCAAACCTTCGCGCCGTAAAACGGTATCTAAAAAATCTGGCGATGTTCAGTATGAATTGCCTGATCCAGAATTGTTAGAATCTTCAAATTTTGGAAAGCATGTTGTGACACCAGAATTAAAACAACAGGCGCAATTATTGGAAACACATTTTGCAGAATATGGTGTAAATGGTCAGGTGACCGGTATTCGCCCTGGACCAATTGTGACATTGTATGAATTCAAGCCTGAAAGTGGAACTCGTATGGTCGATGTTAATAAAACTGTGAGTGATATGACCCGTGCCATGGCAACAGAGCGTATTCGTATTGCTCATATTCCACGAACCGAATTGGTCGGTGTGGAAATGGTGAACCTTAGTCGCCAGGTGGTGCGTTTCCGCGAGTTGGTTGAAAGCGATACATTTGTAAATTCTAAATACAAGATACCGCTTGCGTTGGGTGTAGATATTGGTGGGAACCCGATGTATTTTGATTTGGCAAAAATGCCGCATATGCTGGTTGCGGGACGGACGGGAACAGGTAAGTCTGTATTTGTTCAATCGATTATCACATCTATTGTTTATCATTTTACACCTGATAAATGTAAATTGATGATTATTGACCCAAAGGGTGTTGATTTCGGTTTCTGGGATGATATACCGCACCTTATTACGCCAATTGTGAAACTTGATCCAGTGCCGGCGGTTAATGCACTGAAATGGGCGGTGCGAGAAATGGATGACCGGTATAAACAGTTGCAACTATTGAATGCACAGAATATAGAGCAGTATAATGAGGCTGTTGGACGTAAACGTGCCGCAGGTGAAACTTTGACGCATCAGGTCGCTGTCGGAACAGATGAAGAAACCGGTGAATTGTTATATGAAACCCAGGAAGTAGATTTATCCGATATGTCCTATATTGTTATAATAATTGATGAGGTCGCAGATTTGATGGGTGTTGCACGTAAAGAGGTTGAGGCATGTGTTCAACGTATCGCGCAAAAGGCGCGTGCGGCGGGTATTCATTTAGTTATGGCAACCCAACGTCCAGATGCGACAATTATCACAGGTGTTATCAAGGCGAATTTCCCGACACGTATTTCGTTCCAGGCACGCAGTATGATTGATTCTATGACGTCATTGGGTGAAAAGGGTGCAGAAAACCTGTTGGACAAAGGCGATATGTTGTTCAGCGAGGCCGGTCGTGTCCCGGTCCGTATACATGCGGCATTAATTGATAATGATGAATTGCAACGCATAGGCGATTTCTTGCGGTCCCAGGGTGAACCAGAATATGTTGATGGTGTTGTTGATGATGGCGGCGAAGGTGGTGCGGTCGCCAGTGGTGGTGCATCTTCATCGTCTGGTGGTAAAGATGCAGATTTGTATACCCAGGCCAAAGAATATGTTTTGCGTGATAAAAAGCCGACGATATCTTATATCCAACGTCGTTTGCAGGTTGGTTATAACAAGGCCGCGGGCTTTATGGAACGTATGGAACAGGAAGGCATAGTCAGTGCACCCGATGCCAACGGAAAGCGTCATATATTGTAGTTATATGTTGGCGTGTTTATTTTTTGTCATTTTTAATTTTGTTATTGGTTTATTTTGTGATATAATCTTCGTATAAAAAGGAGAATGTAGAAATGAAATTGTCTTTACCTATTTATGCTGCTGCATTTGCATTAATCGCAGGAACAAACGGTTTTGCCGCGACTAATTCTGGTATGAGTGGTGCGTCGGTTGCCGATTTAACAACGGATGCGCCGGCGGTGCGTATGGATCCAAATACAGTGAATTATGAAAAGTATGAAACGCGTTCAACAACACGTTCGTATTCCAGTTCTGGTAATAACACGGGCGCGACTAATGTAAGATATGTGACAACGTCTCAACCTTCGTCACGCGGCCAGTTGTATCGGACTTATACGGGTGGTGGTAATACCAGTTCGCGGACCACTACGACGAATCGTGGACAAACGGTGCGGACATCTATGAAACGTAAATATTATTTGGCACATCCGTTCTTTCAACCAACCGAAGGTAAGTTTGGTTCTATAACCGATTTATCATACAACGATGCCTCATACAAAATGCGTTTTACGCCGGATCCAGATGTTTTGGCATCTATTGAAGATTCTGGCAAATGGTATATGAATCAATATTCAGTGAAAGAAGATTTCAGTTTTTGAATTACTGATAAACTTGCGGTATTGTTGATGGGGCGTTATGACTATTCAAAGTATAAGTTTGATTGGTCCGTGGCGCCTACTGACAAGGATACAGACAGTGGTGTAAATATTTTTGGTGCAGGTTTACAATGGCGGTTTGTTGATAATGAAAAATGGATTGCCACCGTGACAGGCGCATATGAACGTCAGCAAGATACTTCAAATGATGCCATTCTTGATTTAAAGGTTGGGTACAAGATTTCGAAATCTACAATCTATGGTATCGGTCGTGGATGGTTATTGTTCATGGATGAAGATATGTATGGTAATGGTATCAAGGATGATAACGGTGAACAAATTTTCATCGTGTATGATGATGATGCCAAGACAACATTCTTTGGCGAATTGGGCCTTGGAGTGTTCAGTGTATTGGATGAAGATTGGACATTGAATATCGAAGGTTTGTTCGGATACTATGATTGGCATAACCAGGCATCATT
>CAMYXE010000062.1 GCA_947303165.1 uncultured Pseudomonadota bacterium
CGGTGGGTTCAGGATGACGGTAAAAAAAATCGGGGGCAATCGCCCCCGATTTCATGAATTACAAAATATTAATTCAACATTTTTGCGACTTCGTCGGCCAAATTGTCTTCGCGTTTTTCAATACCTTCGCCAAGGACGAAATATGAAAAGCCCGAGAGTTTTCCGCCGGCCTCGTCCAATACCTGTTTAACAGTCTTGGATGGGTCCATAACGAACGGCTGTTCTTCCAATACCGATTCGCCATAGTATTTTTTAATACGACCTTCGACCATCTTTTCAACAATGTTGTCTGGTTTGCCCGCCGTCGCACCCGATTCGATGAACACTTTCTTTTCACGTTCAACCGCCACCGGATCAACATCGGCAATTGTCATAAATTCTGGTTTATTCGCCGCAATGTGCATCGCAATTTTTGGACCGATTTCGGCAATCTTGTCACCATCGCCATCAATCGCAACCGCAACACCAATTTGACCCATGCCCGGAACCAATGCATTGTGGATGTAACTGAAAATATGCTGGCCAGAAACCTTGGCAATACGACGCAAATTCATATTTTCACCAATTGTCGCAATTGTCGCCGCAATGTCATCTTTGACCGCCGCCAATGTGGCATCAAAATCACCAGACAATTCCAACGCCTTGTTTGCAACGTCCGCAACCAATTTTTGGAATTTGTCATTTTTCGCAACGAAATCTGTTTCGGCATTCAATTCAACAACACAACCCATATTGTCGCACTTTACAACCGTCACCAAACCAGATGCCGCGACACGGCCGGCCTTGGACGCCGCCTTGACGATACCCTTTTGACGCAACCAATCAGCCGCCGCTTCGATATCACCATTGTTTTCAACCAATGCCTTTTTGCAATCCATCATACCTGCGGATGTTTTTTCGCGCAGTTCTTGAATAAGTTTCGCGGTTACTTCTGCCATTTTTTTATCTCCCATATTTGATTGTTGTCTTGGTTGCCCGACACTCAATCAGGCAACCCATTATATTTAGAAATTATTTGTCGGCCTTTTCTGCCTTGTCCGCCATTTTTTCACGACGTTCGGCACGTGACGCAGAAGCCCGTGTTTTCTGTTTGGCCTCTTTATCTTTGATTTCGTCTTCTAATGCATCGTGTTCATCATCCATAGATGCCTCGACTTTTTTACCAGCCGCACCACCAAGACGTTTTTCAATACCCGACAAAACCGCATCAACGAACAAATCACAATATAACTGTGTTGCACGTGCGGCGTCATCATTACCCGGAACTGGGTAATCAACCATTTCTGGATTCGCATTTGTATCGCAGATTGCAATGGTCGGAATATCCAGGTTTCTTGCTTCGCGAACCGCGTTCATTTCGCGTGGAACGTCAATAACAATCATAACCTGGGGAATACCGTGCATATCCAAAATACCACCAAAGATTTCACGCAATTTCGCAACTTCTTTGGTCATAACACCGACTTCTTTCTTGGTAAGACCCAATTTATCGGCATTTTCAATGTCTGCTTCCATCTTTTTCAGACGGCGAATAGATTGTGATACGGTTGTCCAATTTGTTAACATACCGCCCAACCAACGATTATTTACATAAAACTGACCGCAACGTTCCGCCGCATCTTTGACAATGTCTTTGGCCTGATGCTTGGTCGCGACGAACAAAACCTTGCCACCGGCGGCCGCGATTGCTTCCAACGCAACCAAAGCACGATGTAACAAAGGTGCAGTCTTGTTCAAATTGATAATATGAATTTTATCTTTGACCCCATAAACATACGGTGTCATCAACGGGTTCCAACGACGGGTATGATGTCCAAAGTGAACACCTGCCTCCATCAATTGTTGCATAGTAAAAGTTGGCAATGCCATGATTTATCCTTTTATTTCTGTTGTTATCCTCGCCATCTGGGGATGAAAAACCGGTTTCCCGGACAGAAATTCCCATGATGGTTGTGTTCTTCGCACCGAAATGCGTGCCACCATAATATGACAAAAAATCAAAAAATGCAAGTAAAAACTTCATTTTTTCTAAACAAAAAACTTGTGTTTTTATATTTATATTCTAACATAGATACATACTAGGATTGGAGAATACAAAATTGAAAAAATACAAAGGCCTTTTGATTGTGCGTTTGGCGCGCGTTTTCGGCATATTAATTGCTGTTGGCGTTCTCGCTACATTTGCGTGGCGCCTAATCAATCATCACGATTCAAATACGGCATATGTGGATGCATATGTGGATGCACCAACTGCGGCGTCACTTGGCGATGATGCGTCAGTAATTTTGTCTGATGATATCCCAGACGTAAATAACAACCGCACAATCGTTGGTGCAACACCATTAAGAATCACATATGAAAATGTATCGGGACCTAATAATCCGGCTTTTAATACCGATTTATCAAACAACGAAATCACTCAAAACATAAAAATGATGCCGGCTATACGCGGTAAATGGTTAATGCCAAATCCGTATGAAATTCAGTTTCTGCCTGAACAAGATTGGCCATCTGCGACACGTTTCAATGTAAAAATCGATAAAAAATTGTTTTCAACTGATGTGCACCCGAACACTCAGAAAGTTTCTTTCAAAACAAAACCTATCAATGCCAGTGTTGATATTTTCAATATATATCCCCTGCCCGGAGGTGACAGATATGTAATTGGTGTTGCGGTTATATCATTTAATTACCCCGTACAAACACAAGACTTTGCAGATAAAGTGATTGTGCGACTTGATGGGCATAATATTGACTTTGATGTCAAATTCGACAGATATATGCGAACCGCAATTATTCGGACCACACCAATACAAATTTCTGAAAGTTCAAAAACTTTACGTCTAAAAGTAAATCATATAACCAGTGCAGATGGTAAATCACAAACGGAAAAAATTACTGAAAAAATTGTTATAGATTCATCAGATAATTTTTTCAAAGTAGCTGATTTATCAACAGTTATCGCCGATGATAAAAACGGGAACCCGCAACAACTTATCTTGCTAAATATGACGGCGGCGGCATATCGCGATACAAATTGGGGTAAATTTATTACGGCCTATTTGTTGCCTCGCAATACACCAGATGAAGATGCCGACGGCGAACCACACGAATGGGCAAATGATGAAATTACCGCCGATGTTATAAATAGCGCAAAAAAAATCAACCTGACTGTGACAAATTTTGTAAACCCCGCAGGAACATACCAATATGCATTTGCATATGATGTAAACGACAACGTTCAACGCTATATATACGTATCAGTAAAGCCAGAAATACACTCAGCCAATGGTTTTACTACTAAAAATGGCTTAGCCAAGGTCATGCAGGTTGCATATCCTAAACGTAGTGTAAAAATTGCTGGAACTGGCGCATTGCTGTCATTGGCCGGCGACAAACAACTTGGTATCGTTGCACGTGGCGGTGTAAGCACTGCGCACATAAATATGTATAAAGTAGAATCCAGCGAAATAAATCACCTTATTACACAAACATATAATCTTTTCTCTGACCTAGAATTTCGTGCGCCTTGGGTATTTGATGCATATGATATGGCAACTGTATTTCAGAAAAAAATCTCGTTTTCAAATACAAGCATGAACAATGTGAATTATGCATCCATTAATCTTGGTGAATATTTGGACAGGACTTATAATGATAAAACGGGCATATTCATTGTTAAAACTGGTGCTGACCAAACGGATGCTGAATACGGCGATGCACGTCTTATTTTGCTTACAGACCTGGGCATAATCCGCAAAATTAACCTTGACAAGACATCCGTTGTATTCGTTTCAACCCTGTCTAATGGCGTTCCTGCGGCCGATGTAGATGTCACCGTACTTGGACGAAACGGTTACCCAGTTTGGGCGGGCGTAACAAATGCCGAAGGTCGTGTTGATATTCCGCACTTTTCATGGTCAGAATACAAAGCTGAAAAAGAACCTGTGGCAATTGTTGCACGTCGCGGCTCAGATGTTTCATTTATGCCATTTAATGCTGATAATGAACAATTGGCAGAATATTCAAAATTTGACGTTGGTGGCACATATATGTCCACCGAAATACCTTTACAGTCTTTCATATTCTCAGATCGTGGGATATATCGTCCTGGTGAAAGCATAACTATTGGCGCGATAATAAAAAATAAAAATTTTTCATCTGTGGCCGGTCTACCCGTCAAAATAGAAATTTCTGATCCGCGTGGACGCACAATATTTGACAAGAAAATTTCTTTACCAGACGACGGAATGATTGATACAACAACTAAATTATCAGCCGATGCAACAATTGGACGCTATGAAATTGCCATATATTCATTAAATGGGCGTGGGCGTGTTGAAAACACTATTGGGACCGGCAATTTTACGGTCCAAGAATTTGTTCCAGACACAATGAAGATGGCCGCAATAATTAATAATGAGAAAATTGGTGGTTGGATTTCACCAAATAATATCACTGTTAATGTGTCACTAAACAACTTATATGGAACACCTGCCACAAACAGACGCATTTCTGCAAACGCCTTGTTAAAACCGACGACCTTTACTTTTGATGGTTATGCTGATTATAAATTCACGTCAAACTTTATAAAAAACGATATCGTTTCTGATGGAATTGCACAGGCATCTCAAACGTTTGTCACAGATATTGATAACATTCGCACTGATGAAAATGGAAACGCGGTATTGGACATAAAATTTGACCGCGAAATTCCGATCGGCACATATACACTGAATGTAGCAATTAATGGCTTTGAGGCTGGTGACGGCAAAAGCATCCAAACAATCATAAATTCCCGTGTATCTAATCTAGAATATGTTGTAGGATATCATACGGAATCTGATTTATCATACGTAAAAAGAAACGC
>CAMYXE010000063.1 GCA_947303165.1 uncultured Pseudomonadota bacterium
ATTTATCATGGACAAAACACCAGATTGATTTAATTCAAAAATCCTTTGATATAATCAGTAATAAAACCGATAAAAAAACGATTAGTGCTATTTGGCAGGATTTAATTGAATTAATATAAGACCACATTAACACTATAAACATATAATCAAAATGTGATAATCGACATAATTTCTGGCAACGTATTACTTATAAAATGCCCACGCCCAGTAAATTTATGAACCTTGATATCTGGTATAATTTTCGTGATTGTATCAACACTAGTTAAAATATCATTATCATCATCGTCAGAAATCAATAAATCAATACCGTTTTTGGTTTGATTCATAATATCATTGCCTAATTTGAAATCTTTATAAAAATTAAACGGCTGGATACTCTCCACATCAATCCACGGTGCAACCAAAACAACTTGCTTTACATTTAATTCTGGGTGCTTTGATAAATATTTCAAAACAAAACCACCGCCCGCAGAATGCCCGATTAAAACAGTATCTGCATTTATGTCCTGGGTATCCATTATCTTTTCCCATTCATCATATTTCATCAAAAGCGCATGCGCATGTGGAAACATTGGAATTTGCATAATCACATCATACAGTTTTTCAGCCTGAAATTGCATCCAATATACCCACCCTTTAATTGGTGTAGATTCGCGGGTATCCCAATTTTCATCTGGATCCATAACTCCATGACAGAAAACGATATTCATTTTATTTCCTTTATGCTTGCCATTATAATATCTGGACATATCCAATAGCAACCAGAATAAATTACATTTTTGCGTCTATGGGTATTATATAAAAATATCACCACCAAATTGGTGGTGATATTTGATTATTTATTACCCCATATCTTTTCGCTAAATTCTATTCTGTCTTTCAGCCATTTCTTATGCGCCAGAATCTGTTTTTCGAACGCTTCTATTCCTGTGATTGGATTTTCACCTATAACTTGAAATGTTCTATATTCGGGATAATCATACGATAAATCTTCAAAACAAAATTCAACAATTTCTTGTGTTTTTGCATTCAACAAATACCACATAAAATATGCCGAGGTTAATCTTAACAAAACAGAAGAATCAAACCCTGGGACTAATTTACCTTGCCTAAATGGTGTAAAAAAACTATTTCTTAGCGACTTTTTACTTCCGTACAGCCCACTTTTGTTTAATATATCAAACACTTGTCTATCAAACTCGTCGCACCTTAACGAAACTTGTTTAGGCAAAGCAGAAATTTCTAAATGCGTTGGCGAAAGACCAACGATATTTTTCTCAGTATTTTTCTCAATATTATAAACACATGTGAGTTTCTGTTCTTGATCTGGAATAAACAAATACCCATCGACACAAAATGGATCATAAGAAATTGTTTGTTTCATTTGCACATCACCATTTAAAAATCTCTCGACGCTCCCAATACTCCTTGTATTTATACCAAAAATGTTCTAAAAATCAACCGTTTTATAGCACACACAACACAGTGAATTTTGAATTGGATTTTTGGGTCTTTATGATATATTCTGTGTTCAAAAGGAGATTCATATATGACGGGTATTGAATATATAAAAAATGCTGTTTCTGAATTACTGCGCGACAATTCAAATGGGCATGATGACAAGCATGTATTTCGTGTTTATAACACCGCCATGAAATTCTGTGATGCACTGCCCAATGCTAATCGCGACCTGGTTGCGGCGGCGGCATTACTGCATGATTGCGACGACTATAAATTATTTGGCGAAGAATCAGAACGCTTACAAATAAATACTCGCCGCATATTATCAGGCTCTGGGTTTGATGCCGATTTTTGTGAAAAATGCATAAATATTGTAAAAACCATCGGATACAGCAAACGCTTAAAAGGTATCGCGGCATATGGCATTGAAGGCGCAATTGTATCAGACGCCGATATGTGCGACGCATCGGGGGGCATTGGTATGTTGCGTTGTATTGAATATCGCGCTGGGGCCAATAAACCATTTTTCGACCCCGACTGTTTACCCACTGGTGAACAAATGGATGCCAACACATACAGGTCATCAAGTGTTGACCCATGCGTAAATCATATTTTTAATAAAATACTGCATCTGCGCGATATGTGTTTGACAGAACCTGGACGAAAGTGTGCCGAAATTCGACACAAAACCATAGTAAATTTCTTGACCGCCTATTTTGACGAAATTGATACACCACAAGCATGGAAAGATTTATTGAAAAAACACGCATAAAATATTACAAATTTTTATCTTTTTTCGATTCGCGTTTTTTGCTATAATGGAACGATGGGGGGCAGAAAACATAAAAAACAAACATAATGAAAAAGCTTTTATTTAGCATTCTTTGTTGTTTTTTCTCGATTACCGCATTCGCGGCGACCTGTCGTGATACAGAATATTTTGATGCAGCTTCAAACGTTTGTTTTTCGTGTCCCACTGGATACGACTATACCGCAACAACAAATAAAACCAGCATAACACAATGCGAATCACGCTGTTCTGCCGGACACTATCTTGTCGAGGACACCGAATACACCATGCTGGAATACATCGAGAGCACTGGCACCCAATGGCTTTGTACAGACATCCACCCATCGTTGACCATGGAATCTGAAATTGGGTTAAAAATGTCTGCATATACTGGCGATATGATATACGGTATGTATGATACCCAATACAAAGTTTATAGAATATTTAATTACGAAGGTAGTGTTTACGTTGACATAGACAACGATACTGATGGTCGACTTATAGTTTACAATCAATTTTCAAATAATAGATACTACACGTTTCGTTTCGGAAACAGATTTGTCAGAGGTTTAAACAATTCATCAGTTAATAAAAGTGGCACCCAAATTACAAGTTTCTCGTGGAACCCGAACAATTACTATATGTGTGTATTTAACTCTGGTCATGGGGAAAACGTAGCCAAAGGTAAAGTATACTACATAAAAATGTGGGATAATGGTTCACTAATTTCTGATCTAGTTCCCGTCCGTCGCAATAGTGATAATACAATCGGTATGTATGATAGAGTAAGCGGTCATTTCTTTACAAATTCTGGTACAGGAACATTCAGCGTCGGTTCAGATGTCGGACCATTAAGCGCTCATTGTGCTGACGCAGGTTTAGGATATTATGCCCCAGCTGCACTTTTAACTTATGGTCAAACAGGGTCACACATACCCTGCCCTGTGGGACGCTATTCAAACACAACCACCGCGGGCAGTGTTAGTGAATGTCCACAATGTTCAGGTTCATCCTATAACGGCACCGCTGGGGCCTCGTCATGCACACAATGTCCAACGGGTTATACTGATAGTACGACACTGGGACACACACAAATCTCGCAATGCCAGGCATCATGTGCCGCAGGTGAATATTTTGTCACCCCCCAGACATATACCCAAGTTGATTATATTGAAGGCACTGGCACACAATGGCTTTGCACAGACATACACCCATCATTAACGTTGGAATCCGAGGTTAAATTTAATATGTCTGTATACGCGAACCGTATGATATACGGCTTTTATGATGGTGATTTTAAAAATTATAGGTTATTCAATTATGAAGGTAGCGCTTATTTTGATTTTGGTGATGAAACTGGACGATTGGAAGTTTTAAATAAATTTCCACGCAACAGAGACATGGTATTCAGTTTGGGAAACAGATTTTTGGCAGGCTATTCCTCATCAAACTATAGTTATTATAATAGCAACATAACAGGCTCGACCTTTTCAAGTTTCCCATGGAACCCAAATGATTACTATATGTGTATATTCAACTCGGGGCATGCTGGAAACATAGCTAGTGGTAAAGTTTACTATATAAAAATGCGGGAAAACAATACGCTGGTTGCTGACCTGGTTCCTGCGAGGCGCGATTCAGACAACGTCCTTGGTATGTATGATAAAATTACCGGGGCATTTTTTACAAATTCTGGCACAGGAACATTTTCCGCAGGGTCTGATGTCGGCACAATTAATGGTGGCGGATGTGTTAGTGCCGGACTGGGGCATTATTCAGCAGCACAAACCGTGAACTATGGTTCAACACCAACCCCACGCAACGCCTGCCCCACAGGAACATATTCAAACACAATAAATGCAAGCAGTCTTAGTGATTGCGCCCGGTGTCCTAGTGATTTTTATAATGATACAACCGGGGCATCATCATGTGCCACATGTCCATCTGGATATGATAAAAGCGCCGTAACCGGTAAAACAAGCATAAGCCAATGCGAAACTTTCTGTGATAATGGCAACTATGTCAGCCAATATACTATGCTTCAATACATTGAAAGCACAGGGACACAATGGTTCTGTACTGATATACACCCATCGTTGACTATGATATCCGAAATTGGGCTAAAAATGATGGCGTATACTGGTGACATGATCTATGGTTTTTATAACGGTGGCCAAACCGCGTACAGATTATTCAATGCCAATGGTAATCTTTATTTTGATATCGGCAATGACGATAACACAAACAGATTGTCAGTTAATAGCAAATTCCCAAACAGTACACATTTAAATTTTCGTTTTGGCAACAGGTTTGTCCTTGGGATTAATAATTCAAGTGTAAATGTAAGTGGCACAGCAATTACAAGTTTGTCATGGGATCCAAATGATTATTATATGTGTGTATTCAATTCGGGGCACGGTGAAGAAGTTGCCAAGGGACAGATTTTCCATCTTAAAATATGGGATAATGGCAGCATGGTTGCAGATATGGTTCCCGCACGTAGAAATATTGATAATGTAGTCGGCATGTATGATAAGGTATACAATAAATTTTATGAAAACCAAGGCACTGGGACATTTGTCTCTGGTCC
>CAMYXE010000064.1 GCA_947303165.1 uncultured Pseudomonadota bacterium
ACAACAAACGCATCCGTTTCATTTCCATAGTCTGCACCTATGGACCCCATGACACTTGCGGTGTACGCAGCGGATAATCCAACATACAAACCACTATCCGCCAAACGATCGTAATCTGCAGGCTGGTAATAACGGCGACCTGCCGCCACCGCCGCAGACCCAACCTGTGGCAACGCACCCGTCACACGTGTTGGCGCCGTTGCAACGGCAGAATTCACCGTAAGAACAGTATTATTTGTTGCCGGCAAACTAACCACACCAGGTTGATATTGCGGCTGATATTGTGGTTGATATTGTTGCTGGTACTGCTGTTGATATTGTTGTTGATATACAGGCATATTTTGCACGCCTTGATAATTTTGATAAACTGGATAAGCGGCACCTGCCCCATCAGCGATGAACGCACTAAAAACCATCAAAACAGCAGAAAAACTGACTTTTTTCATTCTCTTTCGCTTATCCTTTCCGATATATTATATCATAAAATAGGCATTAAAAAAAGCGTTTTAATAAAAAACAATAAACAGGTCCAAAAGGACCTGCTTTTTTTATATTTAACAGTTATTAGAACACAAAATGCAAACGAACACCCGTTTCAAACTTAACGTCTGTTCCGTTCTGGGAACCCTTGTGTGCATGATCAAATGTGTATTCACCAAACAACGCGACCTGGAAATAGTCTGTAATTTGGTCTGCAACCACAGCGGACAATATATATTCATCCCAACCATCATTCATATCTTTTGTTTCTTCCAATAATTTTTTAACAATCGCCTGATTTGCATCAGAAACATCGGTATGAATGGATTTAACACCATTGTCAGTATGTTCAACAAATCTGAATCCGCCGCCAAACGACCAATTAGAATTTATTTGATAGAAAGCATTCGTTCCAATTGTAAGTTCCCGTGTTGATTTCAAATTAACAGAAATTTCATCAGGAAATCCAACTGCCGAAGCATCCTGAATTCCATATGGTGCAGGCAAATCAAATCTTTTCAGTTTTATTTTATTATTATGATTGCCGAATGTTTGCAGGTATTCTGCAAATAAAGATGCGGTAAAATTCGACCATGTTTTACCGATTTTGGTCCCCAATACCACGCCCCAGCGACCATTAGAGAAATTATCATATTTGAATCCATCAATATCATAAGAACCCCTCATTTTAGATAGGCCCGATAAATACGCTTCACCATACATATCCCAGGTAATTTTATCCGATGTTTCAATTATACGGTAATCCAACCCTAAACGACCACGATGCATCCCCTTGCGGTCGATATCATCATTTTGTGTCCAACCCACAGATACGTATGTATTCAATCTGTCGGTAATACCAAAACTGAAATCTTCGGTAAAACGCCAAACTGGGAATTCTGTTGCCCCATCGTGTTTTTTTAATTTCATCGCATCGGTATCATCGGCAACCTTGTACATTACGCCCGCACCGGTTTTAGATGCAAACTGACCCGCCTTTGGAATAAAGAGTGGGTTTTCCACGTTTGTTGTCACGCCCGCCATCGCAGAAGTTGTCATTGCCGCCACAGCGACCGCCATTCCTAATATTTTTTTCATTGAATTTTCCTTTGTTAGTTGTTTACTACCAACCCCCATTATTGGCAAGATTGGTGTCATACCCCCGCACCGCCCATTATTGGCAACAGTGTTTTAATAGAAATATGACGTTTGTCATGATGCAACATATTTTGAACCATGTCAAAACAAATATATTGGTCGCTTATTGAATTATCCCAAGAATTTACTATATGTATCATGGAACGTGGGGTGAAACATGGATTCGAACATATCAAAATTAATGGCAATGGCAAGTGGCAAAGAACGAAATGAAAACGACTTTGCCTGTTTTTCCGAAGCGGATCGCGCCAGTATTGATAATGCATTGGAAAACATATTCCTTGGAAAAAGTCTTTTAATCTGGCAAAACGGTGGCAAACTTGTTGATGCATGGAATACCGCATTAGATTCTTTACGTGATGAAATATTTGCTATTCCGAATACTTCGAATGCTGTTCTATATTTGCGTCACGCTGTGTTTGAGCACCGTAACCATTGGGCGGTAAAAATGACATCCAGCGCTGAACGCAGTTCAATTGCATATTTCAAAAACGATTCTGAACGCCAAGAATTAATTGAAAATGCAAACAATATGATAAATGATGGCACCAATACAATCATAGCTTTTATTCAGAAAGCAAATTCTGGTGTGGCACGTTCAGCCCCCCCGCAAATTATCATGGAACAAAAATACGTATATGATAGAGAAAACGCAAGAGTAAGAAAACGTTAACAATTAATAACCAAGAGGTGACGCCATGAAAAACAACGAAGAATTAAATGTTCATGACCAAGGAATACTTTTAACCGCATACATGAATTTATTCAATACATTGGTTAAGAAATTTCAGGCCGAAAAGATGTCTTTGGGGAACTCGTGGTGTAATGCCCTGTGTGAAATGCGCAAGATAGTTGTTGATATGCGTAAAAATAGTCCGAACAAATCAACGCGATATCTGCAAAATCTTTATAATTCTCAAAATGATTCAACATTTAAAAAAATGATGGAATCAGAAGATAAAGATAAAATCAAAATTCCACAAGAACCTGGGGAAACCCTGCACGCAAAAGCGAAAACTGCACATAACGAATTAAAGGCTGCGATAGAATCTGTTGAAAATGCTCAAATGCTCATTGCACCAAAGAAGGACAACTTTGTTATGACGCTGTTTGCAAATGGTCGCGTGCGGCAAGCGGCATAATAGGAAGTTTTATTTACGAGAATACGCTAAAACCAATGGAACGATTTTATCCCAAACGTCTTCTGGAACAAATGCACGTGGAATAATAATTGAATTGTGCTGACCCGCAGATTGTTTTGGTAAATCGTTCCGTGTTTTTGCATCAATGATGCGTGGCAACTTTATTGTAGTGCCAACCGCGGAATGCGGAATCACAAATGTTATTTCATCATGTGCCTTGATTTCATTTCGCAATTCAAGTGCTATTTCTGAATCTGTTTTATTCACGACAATACCCGCGGCATGATATTCAGACGATGACCGTGCGGATTTATAATTATGCGCATCTGGGGGAACCGGCCCATCAAAGAATGCCGTTGTATATCCACGAGATTCCAAAACATTTAACATTTCCATATATGGCGCAGGATCAAAATGTTCTGGGTCACGTGCATAATCATCAATTGCACAACGATACGCATGCACAACAGAACCAACATAATATTCACTGCGATTGCGCCCTTCAATTTTCAACGAATCTGGGGCTGACTCTAACACTTCGGCCAATCGTGGCATAAGGCATAAATCTTTGGAATTCATAATATACGCGCCACGATCATCCTCTTCGATTGGCATTTCAATTCCCGTTTCACATTCGCGCAATATGACATCGTATTTCCACCGACACAGTTGCGCGCACGCGCCACGATTTGACGGTCGTCCAGTTATAAAATTAGATAATAAACACCGCCCAGAATAAGACATACACATTGCACCATGCACAAAGATTTCCAGTTTTATATCTGGGCACGCACGACGAATATTTACAAATTCATTATGTGAAACTTCGCGCGCCAAAACACACAACGACGCCCCCGCATTTCGCCAGAATTTTACCGACGCGCTTGAACAAATATTCGCCTGGGTTGAAATATGAATTGGCATATCAGGATGATGTTCACGCACCCACATTAAAACACCGGGGTCGGCCACAATCAATGCATCAGGATTCAGGTAATTTATGATTTCCGACACACGTGGCATATTTGCGAATTCATGGTCATGCGCAAACAGGTTAAACGCCAAATAAACCTTTTTGCCAGCCGCGTGTGCCAGTTCTATACCTGTTTTAACCTCTTCTGTGGTAATTTTTGCGCGCGCCCGCATAGAAAAACCCGGCAACCCAGCATAAATGGCATCCGCGCCGTAAAGAATTGCGGTTTTAAATGCGTCCAGTGTTCCACCAGGCGCTAAAAGTTCAGGCTTTTTTATCATAACGCGAATATATTATCACAGAAATATCGCGCGTCAATCATTAACATGTTGATTATTTTTCGGTATTCTCAACACTATTTTTTTGTACAATCTTTTTTTGCCTTTTCAATTTCAGATTGAATTTTTGGGTTATTCATAAAAATGTATGGTGTCAAAGCCATATCAGACCTAGTACGTTCTGTGTATGATGTTATGTTTCGATACCCAGAACAGTTTACACCAACAACCGCATTATCATACATTAATTTTATTGCGCTGCCTGAATCCCCGGGCCAACTGCTGCACGAATGCCATACGCCTGCACTATTTGGTATTTCTTCGGTTACCCCACGAAACTGACAATCTTTTACCAGTTTTAATGTTGCGCCATCTTCGTCGTAATCTTCATCAAAATCTTTGCCTGTAATTCGTGCAAATTCATCACGGAATACTTGGTACTTTGTTTCAGAACTATCAATGTTCATTCCGCCAGTTTCTTCTGCATCCGTGCCACCTGCATCTAAATATACCAAATATGCCCGGCGTATTGCATCTATATCAGATTCACTTAATACACGTAAAGACCAGAACCCCGCACGCCACAGACCGTGTTCAATTGTTCCGGCTTCTTGGACATCACGATATTCTGGATGGCAATAATCTTCTGTAATTTCTACAATCGCCCAATCTTTGTCCATATGGCCATACAATTTATCATCATCAACATCACCAACAAAATCTTTATAATAATCAAGTTATTGAAAA
>CAMYXE010000065.1 GCA_947303165.1 uncultured Pseudomonadota bacterium
GGGTCAACGCGTTGTAGACCAAGCGTTTATTGAAAAAAGCATGGAATCAACATACATAATCGGGCTATTAATCATTTTGGCATTTGCCGTCAAAGGCGCATTTTCTTATGCGCGCTCGTTGCTTATGGCCAAGGCAGGATTAACTGCAAGTGCACACCTGCAAAAACGTATATATTCACATGTTGTAAAGATGGACTTGGCGGGTTTCTATGCGGGTGGAATCGGTAAGCATTTAAATTATTTTTCTGTCCAAGCAAATGCAGTTTTAGGATTGGTGACAACAACAATTGTTAAGGTGGTTCAACAAATTGCGACTTTGGTGATAACACTAGGGTTGATGGTTTATTATGCACCACAGTTATGTGCTATATTGGTATTTTTGGTGCCCGCAATTATTATCCCGATGATTATTATTTTGCGTCGTCGTCGCAAATTGTCGCGTAAATCCTTTGGAATCGCAAACGACGTATCGCAACACCTTAACCAAACATTGCATGGCATCAAAACAATCCAAGCATTTGCGAATGAAGACGCAGAAACTAAACGCTTTGAACAAGTGTTAAATAATTCAATCATAAATTCTTATAAAAGCACTCAGGCGCGCGGATTACAGTCGCCGCTACTAGAATTGATGATTTCGGTCGGGCTTTGTTTAGCGCTGATTTTGGGTGGGCACTTTATTGTGAATGGTATCATTACGACCGGTGATTTTACGGCATTCTTGTTGGCATTGGTCGCCGCATACAAGCCCGCAAAATCTGTGACGGGAATGGGCGACACTGTTCAGCATGGTTTGTTGGCCGCGGAAGTATTGTTCCAATTTTTGGACACAAAACCTGCTATTCAGGATATCAAGGGCGCTATCAAATTACACGCGGTTCATCCGTCAATTGAATTTCGTGATGTAAACTTTTCATATGTTCTGGACGAGCAAGTATTACATGATATAAATCTGCATGTACCGGCTGGCAAAGTATGCGCATTGGTTGGTCCCAGTGGGGGTGGCAAAACAACAATGTTTAATTTAATAGAACGTTTTTATGAACCGCAAACTGGATTAATCGCAATAAACGGTCGTGACATCAGAAAATATACTCTTGAATCATTACGTCAAAATATTTCAGAGGTATCCCAGGATGTTTTCTTGTTCAATGATTCGATCGAGGCAAATATTAAATATGGCGCGCCAAACGCAACACATGACCAGGTTATCGCCGCGGCACGCGCCGCGAACGCACATGATTTTATCATGTCGTTTCCTGATGGTTATGAATCATTTGTGGGCGAAGGCGGTTCACTGCTTTCAGGTGGTCAAAAACAAAGAATCGCAATTGCACGTGCAATCCTAAAAGATGCCCCTATTCTGTTATTGGACGAGGCGACATCTGCGTTGGATACCGAAAGTGAAAAATTAATTCAGGCGGCACTAAAAGATTTAATGAAGGGTCGCACAACATTTGTGATTGCACATCGTTTGTCCACTATATTGGATGCCGATATAATCTGCGTTATCAAAGATGGCAGGATTATTGAACAAGGAACAGATGCCGAATTGATTGAATTAAACGGCGAATATAAAAAACTGCGCGATATACAATTCAAAACAAAAAAGAAATAAACCAAAATTCCTGACGAAATCGCGTATCACATAATTTCTTGACTGTATACGTTTGTGTGTTATTATTTTGCAAAAGGTGTATTTATGAGTGAAACAACTATGGAATCTGAAGAGCAAATTAAAGCATTTGTAGATGCTGTTCTCAAACGATTAGATGAAGATGTTTTTCTTAGATACGAAAACCCTTATTTTGACACCCATAAGATATATGATGTGATGGATAAAAAAAGAACCCCACTTATTGTTAGGGATTTTTATCGTGATCGTATTTTTATAGCGGACACGATGGCGCACGAAATAAATAAAGACATAGACTATTCTATATTTCTTAACGAAGGGTATAACGATAAATTTTCTATACCTTTTTTCGATAAAAAGAACAACGTTGCATATATCTATATCCCAAAACAAGAGATGCATACGCTTTCGGTGGTCATCCATAATGTAAAAGAAACAAGAAAAACACGTCAAAAGGTTGTCCTTAGGACCCAACAGTACCACCGTAATTTTATACGCGCACGTTTTGAACACGTCTTATAACAACAAACTAAAAATAAAACCGACGCAATGTCGGTTTTGTCCGTCTGTGTGCGTTTCACGCACGCCGTCGCGACACTTAAAAATTTTAATCGCGCACTTTATTGTGCGCGATAACAATTTTTAGTGGTGGGGCCACAGGGATTGCACATCCCCAACATAAATGTTGGGGTCCCCTTCCACTCGCAACATTTTTGCTGCGCTAGCACTTGCAAAAATGGCTATCGTGTCGAACCCAGGGTTCTCGTTTTGTTTTCCCAAACCAAAATTAAAACCGACACAAGGTCGGTTTGAATTTTGGTGGGGCCACAGGGACTCGAACCCTGGACCCAATGATTAAAAGTCATTTGCTCTACCAACTGAGCTATAGCCCCAAAACTGTCTTTTTCCCAGCAGTTCGCCGCAAATTATGACACAAATTTATTAAAAATCAAGCAAATTATTATGCATGCGATTTTTTTGTTTTCTTGGCGACCTGCTCTGTTGTTTCTGCACCAATCAACAGTTGCTCAAATTTCATTGCAATAGACGCACCAGTATCCAACCAATCTATGATATGTTCAACAATGTTTTTTATATGCCGCGACACAACATGCCGATTTCCACGCAGATGATGTTCATTCAGCAAATGCGATATTTCGCGCGCCAATTCGGTCAGCAATCGCATCTGGTCTGGCGACAGGACATTTTCGCGTCCGTATTGATATATTATATTTTCTAACTCAGTATAATATTGGTGCAGCAGTGTGACATATTCGTCCCGCATGTGCATTTTTTCGGCGATAGTATTTTCCCGCAACATTTGCATCGCATTAACATTTCCCAACGTGATTTGCCCCCGCATACGCAGTGTTTTTCGAATTACCAGTATCATATGCAGCATCAATATATTGATTTTATCATCCATATTTATCAGCATACTTTCCTGTAATCGCCGCGACACACGATAATTTGTGTAATCATACAACAAAAACACCAACGGTATAGCCAATAATGATGCCGAAATATTTATTATCAAATCGGCAAGTTCCGGATCATGAATATTATCCAGTGATACCGTAAACAGTATAATTCCGCCCGCCACAGATATTAAATACGGGATGCTTTTTAGCACAAGATTTCGAATATTTATTTTCATAAATCATATTATGACATGAATAAAATTTGATACCACGGGAATAAAGTCCAAAAAAAGCCAAAATTCTTGGCCCTGCCCCTTGAATTTACGCACTTTTTGTACTATAATGTTTTTGTGTGTGGGTTTGGTGAAACCAAAGGGGGTGACGATGGCAACAGATTATAAAGACGTAAAAGATTTTGTAAAAAAATGGGCTATGCAGCGCCATTTTGATTTGATGCCGGCCCCTGTTCGCGCCCAATACGATGTTTACCGGAAAAATGAAGATTTCGCCGGAAATATGAAGGTATGGAACAAAGAACTGTTAGAGGTGGACGGAAGCTCAAAACCATTGCCTACGCTTACAGATACCGCTGGTAATGACGATGAAACCAATCTTAGAAAATTATATGATATGTTCCAAGATGGCTTTCAGCAAATGGCCTATAACAGGGATGATTTTAAAAACGAGGCCGTTCCCACCGCGTTTTTGGACAAATGGTTTGGAAAACCGGACTCGTTATTTAATTATGCCACGGCAACGGACAAGGCCGAAAGGGATATAACCACACTGTATAATATTCTAACCAATGCGGTCAATAAAGAAAGAATCAACACCTTTCTTAAACGCCAAGGTTTTTTCACCAACGATTTTACAATTGACGATCTTATAGACGGGATCAAGGACAAGAAATATAACACCGAAATCGATTTTAAACGAAGATTGATGGGCATAATATCGCATATTGTGTCTTATCAAAGAGATCCCGTGAATGATCCATACGGACATAACGGATCATTCTGGCCCCAAGATATAGTAGTAAACTTTGAAAACGGTCAAAACACAGATGAAGACACTTGGTTTCAAACTAATTACGACAAGGAACGCTTCAAAGCCGCATATCCAGAATTATTAGATAAATTGCTAAGGAACCCGAAAATACGGGAAAAATTTAACACCGATATTACCGGTCCAATTGAAGCCGCAATTAAAAAAACAGATTATGAAAACAAAGATAGCCCCGATTTTGTTCCGGCCAAGGCGGACGATCAAAAGAATTTAGTTCAACAGATTAAAGACTGGAAAGAAGATACTTATGAAAATTATTTTCGTAAATTATTCAGTGCCCGTGGCAGTCGTATTCACTTTTCCGTATATGCCCATGAAATTATCAAGGCGATTGATAAAGAAAAAGTCAAACCTGTTGATGGCATAGACGGCATCTTGGCGAAACAATCCGAAATTGAAAAGAGAATATCAGCAAAATCTGCAAAAGCAAAAGATCATTTTGGTTGGTTTGCGAAAACAATGGCCGACATAAAGGAAAGAATGCCAAAACAATATGCAAATGCACTGCGTAATGGCCGTCAGTTACGTGCAGTTGTTTCCGAGGTTATTCGTGCCGCCGTTAAAGCAAATAAAATAGACGAAGCCAAAACCGCCCTTGAAATATTGTCTGTTTGCAAATACGGT
>CAMYXE010000066.1 GCA_947303165.1 uncultured Pseudomonadota bacterium
AAAGATATTTTTTCTGTATTTATATCTTCTTCTGTTACATCTACTGTCGGCATAATTGTACGCGCAACAATCAGTTGCCATGCAATATTAGCACGTGTCGCAGAAATTGCCATTTTGCGTTCGGATTCGCTTAAATCTCCAAGGTTCATCCGCTTTAATTCTGCGGCAGCCTCTTTTTCACTTGGAACCGCATTAAAGTTTGCAGCGTATTTCAATTTGACATTATCATCAATAATGTTCTGTAATGCCTGACGCCGATTATCGGTTGAGGTGTTGCCTTGGCGTGCCATCAATTTGGTACGTGTAGTTATATCTGTATCAGTAATGGGGTTCCCGTCAACGGTTGCTATGACGGTTGCTGCATTAGAAGATGCAGAAAACGCGATAAAGCCCAAAATAATCAAACAGATTTTTTTCATAATTTTTCCCTCTTGTTAATAATGTTTGCCGTCAACACTTATGCCAAATGTAAATTGGAAAGTTGTTGTTCCGACATAATCCTCTTTGATGGTTCCATCACGACGATAACCAAAACTTAAATAGTAACATGGGTGTTCATAATATATTGCACCACTATGTTGTTGAAAATGGTCGTTGGTAACATTGTATATCGCGTTCCAACGCACAGACCAGCGGTCTGTAATTGCAAGGCCTATGCCACCAGCAATTTCATGAATGGATTCGGTCTGGGTTAATGCGTCATCAAATTGTTGTGACCATATATGCCCGACGTTCATATAATTACGACTGGTGCCTACAACCGCATTAGTTTCAATATGGCGCAAATCAAAATCTCTTTTGGAAAATCTGAATCTGGTGTACGTATTCAACCATTCCAAATTATTGTATCCTATACGCCCTACATAATCAGAACGCCCGTTATGGAATCCGCTGTTTGGGTCGGTGTCTTCACGTTTTGTAAAATCATATGTTTGTCCAAAAAACGTTTCTATGGTTCTGCCATCTGAATCAAAGGCCGCCCAACGCATTCCATAATCTGCAAAAGTTCCATTTTCCCATAAATCAAGTCCAGAAAATCTGTTGTTAGAAAATAGTGTTGCATCTGAAAGTAATGCACCAGCAGAATCATTATTAGATGCAAATTGGCTGTTTTCTGTATGGCGCATAATAGTAAAACGGGCGCGTGGCTCTATTACCTGGGTCCATGAAGTGCTTGGACGAAATAATGGCAATCCCCATTCCAAATATCCATTTGGTAAAAATCTTGTTTTTATACCTGTATAATTATCGCCATCAATCATTTCTGTGTTGTCAAAACGATACATATCGTATCTTGCTGCCACACTAGCTGTAATACGGTTGCCGCCCCATATTGTCCATGGTGATATTACGCGGGCTTCGCCGATAAGACGCTGTGATGCGAATTCGTCACCAGATACCCCTAAAATATCACTCATAAAAGTTGCGTATGTTGATGCGAATATTGGGGTGGTTTGATATACACCGCGAACATTTGGTAATATATTCCCTGTTGGTGCAGAATAATGGTTTCTGTTACTACGCAATTCTTGGAATATATGTGCATCAGCGACAACGTATCCAGATTGGCTAAATAATTCTAACTTTGCACCAGAATCCAAATATGGTTGCTCATTATAGAATCCGTATTTCTGTAAGTAGGTTTTGTCAGATGCGCGTTCCAAAAATATATTTGCACGTGCATTATCACCAAGTTCAATCACGTCATCATGGAAAATATGCCAACGATTCTTATTTTCACGATTATGTGTGAAAGACCCGTTTGTTCTAAATTCAGAATGCTTCGCATTTAAACGGTGTTCCAATTGAAATAATGGATTTTCTTTCGTCAAATATGATAATGTCGCAGTAAGGTCATGTGTATCAGATATATAAACATAAAATGGGATATTTATTTGGGTCCCCATCTTGTTCGATGATTCGAGATTTGGTGTTAAAAAGCCTGTTTTATGTTTTACACCTGGGTCGGGCATGTCATAATATGGCAACCATAATATTGGAATGTCATAGACCCAGAATACTGTGCTATAGAATGCCAGCATCCGTGTATCCATGTTGTGCCGCAGTTTTTGTGCCGATATTTCCCATGCTTCGCCACCGAAACTATCACAGTTTTTACATGCGGTAAATGTCGCATTCTTTGCAATTGTTATGTCACCGTCCCGCGATATATTTTCAGACTCAATATAAACGTGTGGACCAAGCCATATTTCTATATCGCTGGCTGACAAATCTGTACCGTTATTTGTTATATAAGAGTCTTTAAGTGTCATTTTTTGACCAGACTGATTAGAGATTTCTGTTTTGCCAGAGGTTTTGATTGTTTCTGTCTTTAAATTGTATTCTATTTTGTCTGCTTTAATAACAGTTGGTTCGTCCAAGTTAACCCCCAATCCACACGCAATATGTGGCAGACAAATTATGGTAAAAATATAAAATATTTTTTTCATTTTTTTAATAATACAACCATAATAATTCCAAGCACAATAAATTGTGCACCTGCAAGCATCAATAAATCAGTCATGCTGGTTAACATGTTAGATGCAGACATGAACGCCGCCATTGTCGCAGACATTGATATAACTGCAAATGCCGGGGCGAAACTTGCCCTGCGTCGTAATAACGAAGAACGCAATAATATGGTTAAGCACAATGCCGCCAATATAAAGTTCATAATTGGTTGTAAAAACCTGGTGCATAATTCCGTAAATACCGCTTTGCGTTGGCGCTGGGTCAAATCTTGCGTCACTAATTGTAACAAATCGCCAGATGATATTCTGCGTGATCTAAAAGAATTATTCTCGCTACGTTCTGTGATGCTTAGATCCATATCGAATTTATCAAACGTGCCAATAATATCACCATTACCTGCGGCTTGCAACGAACCTTTTGTCATAATGATTGAAAGTCCACGCATCGTTGTAACTAATTTTCCTTTTTGTGCAAAGATGGTCATTTGCGATTTGTCTTTGCGCATATCGGATAACATAACTTGATTTAAATCGTGGCCAGATACTTTATCAACGTATACGACCAACCCATGTGACATTTCGGTAAATGCACCTTCTTGTAATTTTAGGTGCGCCAAACCATACCGCAGATTCCATTGGGTATCATAAAATTTTGCTTGGCTTAAAGGCACAACCCATAAATTTAAAACAAGATTGATAAGAGTTAGCAAACCCGCCAAAACCAATGCTGGCCGCGCAATTTTACCAGGTGAAGCACCAGAAGATGCCAAAACAACAATTTCATTGTCTCCTATCATCTTGTTGTATACAAATAATATTGAAATAAATGTGACGAATGGCACAATGATAGATAATATAAACGGAACCATCATGACGGTTAGTCCCAAAAAATTACTAAGTTTTACACCATAGTTCATAAGGAACTTCATCATAGACATTATCTGGACCATCCATGCCAGTCCAGTCAATATAAGCAGCAACATTATGAATACACCAACCAGTTGCCGTGTGAAATATTTATCTATTGTCTTCATCGTTTAAAGTATAGAGTCCAAAATTCAAGCCGTCAAATATATTTAACAAAATATGTAAAAAACATTTGCAATTGGTCGATTCGGTGAGAAAAACGAATGTCTTTTGTTTCTATGCCACGTCAGGATTTACTTTTGGCCATTGATTCTTTGGCCAGTGAAAAACAGATTGATCGTGAAACTGTGTTTGGTTCACTCGAAGCTGCGATTGCTAAAATTGCAAAACATAAATATGGTGAAGAATTTAATATCGTTGCCAATATCGATCGTAAAAATGGCGCGATATATGTTAAACGGTTGTTTGATGTTATTGAATCGCCAGAATCCAAAGGCGAAGAATATGACCCATTTACAATGCTCACTGTTGAAGAAGTAAAGAAATATACAAAAAATCCATCTGTTGGTGATGTTGTGGAAGATTCTTTGCCAGAACCAGAATTCGGTCGTATGGCTTTTCAAACTGCGCGTCAGATTATGACCGCACGTGTGCGCGACGCAGAACGTGGCCGTCAATACGAAGAATTTAAGGACAGTATAGGTGATATCATTAGTGGCGTCGTAAAACGTATAGAATTTGGTAATGTTTTTGTAGATATCAATGGCAAAGCAGAGGGCTATATCAAAGGTACAGAACTTATCCCAGGTGAACGTTTAGCGGTTGGTGACCGTGTTCGTGCATTGATTATGGATGTCGCGCGTTCTAACTCTGGCCCCCAGATTTTCTTGACACGTACACACCCGTTGTTTATGGAAAAATTATTCGTTCAAGAGGTTCCTGAGATATACGAAGGTATCATTAAAATCAAATCTGTTTCGCGTGCACCTGGTTCACACGCCAAGATTGCAGTTGAAACAGCCGACCCGTCTATTGATGCGGTTGGTATGACGGTTGGTATCAAAGGTACGCGTATCCAGCCGGTTATAAATGAATGTCATGGCGAGAAAATTGACGTTATTTTATATTCCGAAGACCCGGCTGTGTTCATTGTAAATGCTATGCAGCCAGCTAAAGTGGCGAAGATTATCGTTGATGAAGATACACGTAGCGCAGTTGTTGTTGTTAACGAAGACCAACAGTCTTTGGCAATTGGTCGTCGTGGTCAAAATGTTCGTCTTGCATCACAACTTACCAATTGGAATATCGATGTCGTGAACGAGGCCGAAGAACAAGAACGTCGTGCAAAAGAAGTCAAAGAAAAGAC
>CAMYXE010000067.1 GCA_947303165.1 uncultured Pseudomonadota bacterium
GGCGCATAAACGACAGCGTGACATTATTGCCGACAAGTGCTCAGACAACCCTTGCCTTGCATTCGTTGGATACAGCGGAAGACTTTGACGGTCGTTATTGTTACCGTACTCTGAATGGTCATGAGGTGGATGGTATAGATTGCGATGCAAATTCACTATCATCCGGGGTGTTTAAGCAGATATCTAGCACAAATGGAAATGTATATATAACATTTTGGTGCAGTGATATAGCACCAGGTCAACAAATCAATAAATATGCACCAAACAGCACAATTCAGGCCCAGTTGACCGCGCAATATAATAATTGGACCCCAACAAATGCGGCGGATGCCGGTGTCAGTGGCGGGAACCTATATTATCGTTTGGATAATGTAGATGGCGCAACCACACCAGCTGCGCTATGGCATTGGTCGGCATATAGTAGTGAGAATGCTGAAAATTGTGTAGAACGGGCTATGAACACCCTCATTGTTGAATTTGATGAAGTTGGTGGGCCTGGACAGTACGGTGTATTTGACGATTATGCGCAATAATGTTGTTGTTTCAGTTCTCCCCAAATCCCGTGCCAATCGGCACGGGGTTTTTTATCGTCATCCCGGGCTTGACCCGGGATCTCTTTATTCACGACGAGTGCAAAGAGATACCGGCCTACGCCGGTATGACGGCAAACAATTTAATGCCTTGGCCAAAATACGTGCCGTACTGGTTTTCCCTGTTCCACGAATTCCGGTAAAAATATATGCATGCGCAATACGACCAGTATTTATTGCGGTGGTAAGAGTTTTTACCAAAACATCTTGGCCGATTAATGATTGAAAATCCTGGCTGCGATACTTGCGCGCTAAAACCGTATAATTCGTATCCATACTAACTTCCTTTTGGCAAAAGCATAGCAAACATATATCAAAATTCAAGCGGGAAATATAACATTCGTCATATAGAATTCATGTGTACTGGTGATTGACCACCGATACGACTTATGTTTATTGATGATATAAGAGCACAAAAATACATATACAAAAGAATGTATTTGTGATATAATTAAGCATAAAAATACCAAAGGGGAATACCATGTCAGAAAATCAAATTCAGGATTTTAAATTCGCAAAACAAAAATTAAAATTTATGCAGCGTCTACGTGATTTTCATGATAACGTTTTAGCATTGCCATTACCTCATTTTTTTAATAAACATTCTATACAATTATATCAACAACGTTATGTTGACTTGCTGTATAAGTATTTCTTGGGCGACCAAGACAAATACTACAAAAACTTAAAATTCTTCGATTTATATGATGAATCTTTGTATGATGATCCCGAACCTTCTAATGCAGAGGAAATACGCTCGCCGTTTAATTTTAGTTTTTTGGGTTTAAAATGGGGAACGCTCGGTCGTCGAAAAACTTTGCGACAAAAAGACATCGAGCACGAAGCCACTAACGACCAAGAAGCTGAAAAAATGCAAAACCAGTTAAAGGATCAATTAGAATTTGTGCTTGAACCAATTGAACATATATTATCAAGACGCCCTAAACCAAGTACCAATGTTTTGCAACGTATATTTAAACGAGATAGGTTTTTCAAATTCAAAGAATCCGTCTTGGGCGAGGAAACTTTGAAATATTATCGACACAACCCTTTAAGTCATTGATATTGGTTGATTGAAACATTTATAAAAAAAATGGGCGCATAAATGCGCCCAAAATGCTGTTCAAAATCTATTACTTACAATTGCGCCTTAATTTCCTGAACTTCATAACATTCCACGCGATCACCTTCTTTCAGGTCATTATACTTATCGAAACTCATACCAAATTCAACACCACCAGAAACTTCTTTGACCTCGTTCTTTTCGCGGCGTAATTCACCAATTTTACCATCGTATATAACAACATTATCACGCAACAAACGCACAAATGCATCTTTCTTGATTACACCTTCACTTACACGGCAACCCGCCACGCGAATGCCCTTGCCCACCGTAAACAGTGCGATGACATCTGCATATCCAATAAAGTTTTCTTTCTTTTCTGGCGCCAGTTTACCAGACAAAATTTCTTTGATTTCATCGGTAATACGGTAAACAACACTGTGATAACGAATGTCAACACGCGCCGCACGCGCCATATCACGAACCGCAGAATCCGCACGAACATTAAACGCAATGATAACCGCACCAGATGCAATCGCCAAACGAACGTCGCCTTCGGTAATTTGACCAACACCCGCAGACAATATATCAACGGATGCTTTGTCTGTTTTAATACCACGCAACATATCGGTTATCGCCTCGACACTACCTTGCACGTCGGCACGCAATATAATTGGCAAGGTTAACTTATTATCGTCTGTTTGTTTTGCAAACAATTCTTCTAATGAGGAACGTTTTACTGCATTTGCCTTGTCACGTGCCGCGTTTATACGCCATGTAGCGACTTCACGTGTTTGTGCATCTGTTTCCATAACATTCAATTGATCACCCGCCGCTGGGACTGCATCAAGGCCCAAAACCATAACCGGCTGTGCAGGTTTTACCATTTTCACACGTTCGCCATTTGACATAATCAAACCACGAACACGCCCAAATGTTTCACCGACAACGAATACATCACCAATTTTTAAAGTTCCTTGGCGAACAATAACTGTGGCAACCGCACCCAGTCCGCGTTCCATTTTGGCCTCAACAACCGTTGCAACCGCGGGCATATCTGGGTCTGCCTTTAAATCCATCATTTCGGCTTGTAATAAAATCGCCTCTTCTAACTTATCCAAACCAATTTTCTGTTTTGCAGATATCTCAACACATTGAACATCACCGCCCATTTCTTCAACCTGAACCTCTTGTTGCAACAGGTCAGTTTTAACTTTTTGTGGATTGGCTTCTGGTAAATCGATTTTGTTAATTGCGACAATAAACGGCACCTTTGCCGCACGAATATGATTTATAGCCTCAATTGTCTGTGGCATAATAGAATCATTCGCCGCAACGACCAAGACGACAATATCCGCCATCTGGGCACCACGTGCACGCATCGCGGTAAATGTTTCATGTCCCGGTGTATCCAAGAATGTTATTACTGCACCGGATTTTGTTTTAACCTCGTACGAAGAAATATGCTGGGTAATACCACCTGCTTCGCCCGCAACAACATTGGCATTACGGAACGCGTCCAATAACGATGTTTTACCGTGGTCAACGTGTCCAACAACTGTCACAACCGGCGCACGTGGTTTAAGATGTTCTGGATTTGGTTCACGTTCAAGTATATCGGCATATGGTTTAACAACAACGCGTTTTACGGTCGCGCCAAATTCACCGGCAATAATTTCAGCGGTATCTGCATCAATAGATTGGTTTTGCGAAACCATCATACCCATTTCCATAAGTTTCTTGATAACATTACCGACCTTTTCCGCCATCGCAGCCGCAAGATCTTTGACGACGATTGTTTCACCCAATGTAACCTCGTGCGAAACTTTTTGTGGCGCATTGAACATTGCACGTGCTTTTTCACGAAAACGCTTTAACGATGCCTCGGACCGACGGCGATTTGCACCGCGCAGGCCGATTGCATCTTCGTCATCTTCGTCACCCATAACAATATCTTGCAGTGATATTTTCCCAGTTTTGGCAAAGCCCTTTTTACCGCCACCAAATTTGTTATTACGACGCGCCCCCATAGCATTGTCATCTGAATCATCTGATTCTGGACGACGCGATTGGTTTTTCTTGTTTCCGCCATTTTGCACAGAACGTGGAACCTGGGTTGGTTCAACATAATCTTCGTTTTGATCAACATTTGCACTTTCACGCGCAGCAAGTTGCTCTTTTACCTGCTCGTATTCTTTGGTTTCACGTGCAATTTCGGCCTCACGCGCGGCACGGGCCGCGGCTTCTTCGGCCTCACGTTTTTTACGTTCTTCTTCACGCGCATGTGCGGCCTCTAATACAGCACGCAATTTCTCATCAGCCGGATTACGTGGCTGCGTTGGAACAACAGGTTCTTCACGCAACTCATTACGCCCAGGGGCTATAACACGGCGACGGCGTTCAACAAAAACAGAATCGCCTTTCTTGCTTTGCACCGCATCCAAAGTCACAGATTTTCCAAGTGTTAATGTCGCCATATTTTAACCTCTGGGTTCAATATTATTTTTTATTCGGCTACTTCTTCTGATTGAACTATACCAAATGCCATTTCACGCGCCTTCATAATAACGCGGCCCGCAAGACGTGCACTCATTGTTTCTTCGCCTAATATTTCAACCAATTCATCTGATGCTAAATCTGCTAAATCAGATAATGTCTTTATACCAGCCTCGCCAAGTTTCATGATTACTGGACGTTTGATAAAATCAATACCAAGCAAATCATCAGACATACCAAGTTTGTGTCCTTGTTCAAAATATTCTTGTTCAATCTTTTCCAAATATGATTTGGCACGATTTTGTAATTCAACCGCAAGTTCAGTATTAAAGCCTTCGATAGATTCAAGTTCTTTAAGTTCAACAAATGCGATTTCTTCAATTGTGCGGAAACCTTCGGATACTAATAGGTGCGCAATCATTTCATCAACATCCAGTCCCTTGATAAAGAGTTCTGTTTTCTCTTTTACTTCCTTGGTGCGACGTTCTTGTTCTTCCAACTCTGAGCGAGAACTTCGGCCTTGTCGTC
>CAMYXE010000068.1 GCA_947303165.1 uncultured Pseudomonadota bacterium
AACACACTCTCGTCACCTTTTACCTTGACCTGTGACAAATCTATCATTGTTATCTGAATTCTATCTGGGGCAATAAAGCGTTCCGTATTTGAAATAACTATTTCCGTAACCAAAACAACAAGACCCACGGCAACCAAATGTCCTAATATGGAAAATCCAAAATTTTCTGACATAAAACAATTAAATTTGGCCATATCACAACCTAGTTTTCAAGTTTAGTTCTAAGTCCTATGCGTTCAAAACCAGCCGTCTTTAATTTTCCCATCACAGCCATCACCGCGCCATAATCGGCCCGCCGATCACCATTTATAACTATTGTTAAATTAGGATTTTCACCACGCATTGCAATGGCACGCGTAACAACATCTTCCAACGGCATTTGAGTTGTTCCAATATAATACTGGCCAGCCGTATCAACACTTATTTTCATTGCGTGATCAGTTCCGGTCAAAACGGTTGTTCCCGCATTTGGCAAATCCAAATCTATACCATTCGTCATCATCGGGGTTGTTACCATAAACACCGCCAACAACACAGTCATAACATCGATCATTGGTGTTAATGATATAGATGCGTCATTATTTCTGCGACGTAAACGAGACATTATTATTCCCCCCAAGTTCTTCATATAAATCATCTGCACGTTTGGTAAAAATCTGATGCGCGATTGCCGCAGGAATAGCGACAATTAACCCTAATGCAGTAGTTCCCAACGCTATGGCAAGTCCTGGTGCAATAACACCAATACTAACAGATTGATTCGCACCAATTGATGCAAACGAATCCATAACCCCCCAAACGGTTCCGAATAAACCAATAAATGGCGAAACATATGCAACCATAGATAAAAACCACAAATTTTTATCAAATGGACGAATTAATTCATCAGGGGCACCTGATAGCTTTTTACGTTTCACCCCACGAAACAATCGTATCTTTTCAACGATAACCGCCCATGACATAACACTAAATATAATCAACACAATCGAGGCAATCGCCGTCACAACATCAGTAGTAAACAAGCGCCATAATGAAAAACTATTCATATCTTTATCCTTTTTATTTTAAACTTTCTGCAAACGCATCCGCAAGAATCGTCGGCATACATGCCGGACGTCCATCTGCATTCAAATACGCCGCCTTGCCAGTAAGTATAGCACAAATTTCACCACTTTTCACGAATTTTTGTTCAACTGATACAGATGCCGCACCCACACCAGTTACACGTGTCTCTACACAGAATTCATCCGTTAAAAATAATGGTCGAATATACTTAATCTGTAATTCAGTTATAACCAATCCTACATCAGATGCAATAGGATGCGCAATTTTTCCAAGCCACGCCATACGCGCACGTTCAGCAATTTCAATATAACGCCCATGATACATGATACCACCTGCATCGGTGTCGGCATAGGCAACCGAAAAATTAAATTTATGTATTTTCATGATTATTTCTCCAATCCCATATGACGGTAACCAGCATCAGTCACAATACGGCCACGCGGTGTCCGCTGAATAAGTCCCAACTGCATTAAATAGGGTTCTATCACATCTTCGATGGTATCCGCCGGTTCTGAAAGCGCCGCCGCCAGATTATCTATACCCACAGGCCCCCCTGCATAATGTTTTATTATTGCATTGATATATTCTCGATCAACCTGATCCAATCCACTATCATCAATATGCAATTGAGCCAACGTCGTTTTAATCGTATTCGCATCAATAACATCTCGTCCCGCAGCGGTCGCAAAATCCCGCGCATGTTTTAATAAACGATTAGCGATTCGCGGTGTTCCACGCGAACTTTTCGCCAAGGCCAGCGCACCACTTTCATCAATTGGTGTTCCTAAAATACCAGCGCTGCGAACAATAATTTTTGCCAAATCTGCCGATGAATAAAAACTAAGCCGTAAGTCAATACCAAACCTATCACGTAATGGATTAGATAATAACCCGGTACGAGTTGTCGCACCAACAAGGGTAAACGGTGGTAAATCAATGCGCACACTCTTGGCCGAAGGACCTTCGCCCAACATTATATCCAATTTAAAATCTTCCATCGCAGAATACAAAACTTCTTCAATCGCAGTCGGCAAGCGATGTATTTCATCTATAAACAACACATCCATAGGTTCCAACGCGGTTAATATAGCCGCCAAATCACCTTGTTTGGTAAGCATGGGTGCAGATGTTGCACGAAAATTTGCCCCCAATTCATTCGCAATAATATGCGCAAGAGTAGTCTTCCCAAGCCCCGGGGGGCCATATAATAACACATGATCCATTGGTTCACCACGTGCGCGGGCACCCGATATAAAAACAGACAAATTTTGCTTTAATGCGTCATGTCCGATAAAATCCGACAAAACCCGTGGACGAATTGTCACCGCCATTTCATCGGGAACATTCGGATCAAGAAATCTGTCTTGCATTTGCTTTTTCCCTGTGGTTATTTATTATAGTAGTTTCGTATCTTCGTTTTCACGCCCAACATAAGCCTTGAAATCATTATATAGCTGTCGCAAATCTGCAGGTGTAGAATAATTAGCGTCTGCACCACGGATACAAATAGTTTCCAAATTTATCTGGGCTTGTTTCTTTAATACATGGGTTAATTGCCCTGCGAACATCTTGGCATCTTCGGTCTCTTCCGCGCCCTGTAATAACAATCCACGATTCGGTCGCGGTGACAAAAATGCAAAATCCGAAATAGATGGATCAGGCGAAACCAAAACAAACCCAGAAATTTCCGGACGCCGCATAAGCATTTGCAAAACATACCACGCACCTAACTGATGTCCAGCAAGCCAAATTTTTTCACTATCTTCATTATTGTTTTGAATCCAATCTATAACCGTAGCAATATCCAACATATTGTCAGCGGTCGTTCCAAGTGCGCCTTCGGAATCTCCAACACCACGATAATTAAACCGAACCACAGAAAAACCTATATCCATAAACGCACGAAACATTGCGTACGACAACCTATCATTCATATGATGTTTTTGCCGCGGATTTCCAGACAAAACGACCGCCAAGGGGGCCGACGGTGTTTGTGATTTATGATAAACCGCATGCAATTTGCCAGAATCACCAGATATTATAATATCAACCATAATTTATCACCTTTGAATACTTGATACTGCTTTATAGAACAAACTGATACCAAATTTCAATAAAAATTTTTGCTTTGACACGAATGGCAATAATGTTTTAGAATGAAACAAGTAAATCGACATAGGGAAGGGCATAAAAATGAGAAACTCTGTAATTACGGCATGTTTTGGGGTGTTTTGCGCATTCGGCGCATTTGGTGCGACACAATATGTGGTTGAAAATTTTCAAACTGTCTATACCGAAACACCTGTACAATCTTATTATGCATACCCAGACGACCCAAATTTTATTCCAGAATCTGAATTTATGCAACGCGATGATGATTTTGATTATGACCAGAATATTATCGATGCACGCGAAGCAGAATTAGCCATGAACCCTGGTGTTATGTTTGCAGAACGCCCAATGGTTGTGTGCCGCAATTTTGGATGCACGCGCCTTAACGATAAAATAACTCGCACGTTTTTATTTAATAGTTTAATTAACATGTTCATGATGAACGCCCACTCACGCATATATATATGCGAGGCGGACCCATTTTCTCGCGATTGTTTGCAATCGGGGATATCTTTCCCTGTACGTGCGGGTATTGCGAATGCATTAGTAAAGATCCCCAAGGCTACTATTTCACAAGTAAACGTTTCAACAGGTTTATCACGTGCAACAGTTAACATGACCTATGAAATGTTAGTAAATGGTATAAGTCGCATTTGCGAGCCGACAATTATGGATATTGTTATTCCAAATAATTCGGCCGCCACACTTTCAAATCGTGAATTCACCTGTAACATGACCAGCGACGGATTCAGCAACGTATCTTTGTTGGTAAACCTGGATTATATTGATTTAGACTATGGCATTTTAGGGGGGTATTATTCACTGGGCACCCAAGGACCTACCAGCGGTGGCGGCATGGGTTATGCTTTATTCAAGACCGAGTTTACTACGGGCGGTATGCATTTCCGTGCGGCCGTTGACGAAAATGATAACTTGATACAAACCATTCAACCTGGTGAATATGCGGTTGAACCACTACGCAAGTAAAGTTGCGCATCGCACCACTTGAAATCCGCACAAAATATTGATAGAATGTGACGAGATTTGAAAAGGTGTATTGGGCTGATGAACAAAACCATCCTTGTTATTGATGATGATGATGCTTTGCGCGTTCCGTTGGCGCGTGGCTTGCGTAACGTAGGTTTTTACGTTGTGACTGCAAAAAGCGCAGATGATGCAGACGAAATATTGACCCGCATTAACGTTGATGCGCTTGTGTTGGACAGAATGATGTCAGGGACAGACGGATTAACATTTTTAAAAAAACTCCGCAATTCTGGAAACACCACCCCAATTTTGATGTTAACTGCTATG
>CAMYXE010000069.1 GCA_947303165.1 uncultured Pseudomonadota bacterium
GGCTTTGGCCGAATGAATTTCTTTAATGACCCCGGTTGGGGTTATTTCCGGCAAATACAATGGTACCAATGTATATCTTGGTCCGAATATTATGTCATAAATCATTTCTATTCTTTGCGGTTCCATTTCTTACCCCTTTTGTTTTATTTACATGTTGTTCTTTTGAAAAATCTTTGCGAATATGTTGCTTTGGTACAATTATATTTCTTTAATGTAGTGCTATGCGCAAACGATTTTTTTTGTTTCTTTTTCTGATTATTCGTTTGGATTACTATATCCTGTATATCAGGCAAATGTTTATATTCCTTTGATTCTTTTTCTTTGCGTAATGATTCTTCCAGTTTGGGTTCATCACCCGGCATAACAACAATCGTTGCTTGTTTCATATCATTGGTTACCTTGATGCCACGCATGGACATAAGTAATGCAAGGCGTTCACGCATTTCGCGATCGGCATCCGGTGATATAAAGGCAAGAATCTTTTGCATGCTTTATCCCAATTTTTTCTTTATCAATTCGTTCACAATTGCCGGGTTTGCTTTACCACCTGATGCCTTCATAACATTACCAACAAAGAACCCAAGTAATCCGACCTTGCCAGATTTATATTGTTCAACTTGGCCTGGGTTATTCGCGATAACTTCGTCGATGATTTTTTCAATCGCGCCGGTGTCGGTGATTTGTTTCATACCAAATTTATCAGCGATGGCGCGCGGTGTGCCATCTTCGCCGTCCAACATTTTGATAAATATTTCTTTGGCCTGTTTGCCGTTGATTTCATTGCTTGCCACCATATCAACCAATTCGGCCAAATCGGACGGGGTGATAATACGCATGCCGTCAATGATACCGGACTTTTCGTTTGTGATATCATAATTTTCTGGGTGTGCAAACAGTTCTGAAATCATCCAGTTTGCAACGCCTTTGGCACGTGCGGGCTTGTCACCAACCGCCGTATCAAACCAATGCGATATATCAACGGTTTCGGTAAGGCGTGCCGCATCATATTCCGGCAAACCGAATTTTTCAATATAGCGCGCACGTGTCGCAGTTGGTAATTCCGGCATAGTTTTACGGATACGTTCAATTTGTTCGTCTGTAATAATCAATGGCAACAAATCTGGATCTGGGAAATAACGATAATCCAATGCGTCTTCCTTGCTGCGCATTACAGATGAGGAACCGTCATCTTGGTGATAACGCAATGTGTCCTGGGAAACCGTTCCGCCATTTTCATATATCTCAACTTGACGGCGCGCTTCGTTTTCAATGTGATTTTTAATAAATTTAAAAGACACCATATTTTTTGTTTCGGTGCGTGTTCTAAACGTCTTTTCGCCAACTGGACGCACAGATACATTTACGTCGGCGCGCATAGAACCTTCTTCCATATTTGCCTTGGACACACCCAGGGCCCGCGCAATTTCACGAATTTGGCGCAGGTATCTTTCCGCTTCGTCTGGGGACGTAATATATGAATTATTTTCTGGATTCTTGACGTCCAATGCGGTCACAATTTCCAACAGCATGACGCCGCTACGGTTATAATCAACGAACGATTTTGCCGGGTGCATGTCGTGTTTGTTTTTTGCTGCGTCTTGTTCCATATGGGCACGTTCAATAAGAATCTTTTTTGGTTTCCCATCGTCTGACATAATTTCAATCCAACCGTGATTTACTACCGCGGGTTCGGTTGTTGCCTGGGTAATCTGATAGCCCTGGGGCAGGTCAGGATAGAAATATTGTTTGCGGGCAAAACGGCTGCTGTGCGCGATTTCGGCATTGATACCTAAACCGAATTTAATTGCCTGTTCTACACAGTATTCGTTCAAAACCGGCAACATGCCCGGCATAGCAACGTCAACCATGGAAACCTGGGTATTTGGTGTAACGGTTGGATTATAGTCTGCGGACGCGCCACTAAATAATTTACTTTTGGACAGAACCTCTATATGAGTTTCCAACCCGACAACCACTTCCCATTCGCCTGTTTTGCCTTTTATCGTAAACATTTTTATTTTTCCTTGCTTTTTTGTTTTTTGTATCTTATTATGGACCCTGCGGATGGCCAGATAGCTCAGTTGGTAGAGCAAGGGACTGAAAATCCCTGTGTCAGTGGTTCGATTCCACTTCTGGCCACCATTTTTTATTCCCCCATAATCTTTGTCGGTCGATTATCGATGTTTGCAAATTGCTCGATATGCTTTGCCAATTGCAATACGCGAACATCATCGAACATTGGACCTACAACCTGCATCCCAAGGGGCAAGTTATTTGACGCCATACCACATGGGACACTAACCGCCGGTATACCGGCAAGGTTCATTGCCACCGTAAATAGATCCAATGCATAATATTCCAGTGGTGTTAAGTCAGATGCCAATGGTAACGCCGTTCCTGCGCCCGATGGACATACGATTAAATCGCAATTTTCAAATGCCGTATTAAATGCGTCTGCAATCAAACGACGAACACGTGCGGCCTGCATAAAATAAACTTCGTATGATTCAGATGACAACACCGCCGTACCAATAATCATACGACGTTTTACTTCGTCACCAAAACCGGCGGCACGTGTCTTTTTAAATGTGTCATATATATCAGAACCTTCAACGCGCAATCCATAACGCACACCATCATACCGCGCCAGGTTTGATGAAGCCTCGGCCGGGGCGATAATATAATACGCCGCGAGTGCATCCAATATATTTGGAATTGAAACCTCGACAATTTCTGCGCCGATGGATTTCAAATCGTTTATACGCGCGTTAAATAGGTTTTGCATATCGTCAGAAATTTTCACATTTGCAAATTCTTTGATAACACCGATGCGTAATTTTTTACCGTCACCCAAAATTGGTTGCAATGGTGTGGTCAGGTTTAATTTAATATCTGCGCTGGTTGAATCTTTGTCATCGTGCCCCGCCATTGCCGACAATAATAATGCAACGTCATCGACAGTGCGTGCAATCGGCCCAGGGGTATCAAGACTGGAGGCGAACGCGACACAACCCCAACGTGAACACAAACCATACGTTGGTTTCATGCCCACCAGGCCGGTAATAGAAGATGGGAAACGTATAGACCCACCAGTATCTGTGCCAGTCGCACCCATCGCCATACCTGATGCAACCGCGGATGTGGAACCGCCCGAAGAACCACCGGCGGTAAGGCGTTTTTCAATTTGCCATGGATTTACCGGCGCACCAAAATATGATGTTTTGGAAAAGGTTCCCATTGCGAATTCGTCCAGGTTTGATTTCCCAAGCAACACTGTTCCGGCATCAATAAATTTTTGTGATACGGTTGATTCATATTCTGGGACAAAATTTTCCAACATGTGTGAAGCCGCGGTTGTGCGAATACCACGCGTTGCAAACAAATCCTTCATCGCAATCGGAATACCGTCCAGTGCGCGTGCATCACCATTCTTAATGCGTTTGTCCGCCGCTGCGGCATCCGCCATGGCGCGTTCAGCCGTGACCGTGATATACGCGTTTAATGTTGGATTATATTTTTCAATTCTATCCAAATGCGCACGCGCCAGTTCGGTCGCACTAATTGCACCAGATTTTAATTTGCTTAATGCTTCGGTTATGGTTAGGTCTATCATTTCTGTTTCCTGTTTATTATTTTGAATAATGTTGTGGCAAGAATGGTATGCCTACAAATGGTATCATACCTTCGGCGTCTTTGCACAAGCCGTGTTGTACGTTGTATAAACAATCGCGTTTTGGGCACCAGCATTTATTTCCTAGAACTATAGAAATTTTCAATTCGCCATCGGATTCAGTCTGTAAAACACCGCTACTCCTTACGCTGCCAGCGGCCAAAGTGATTTCGGATTTGTCTTGCTTATTAAAACGTGCTTCCATATAATGAAAACAAGATTCTTTTGGGACGCTTTTGATTTCTTGTAGTTTTTGTAAATATTTTTGAATTTCATCCATGGACAATTCGCCACAATGAAGTGTATGAACTGCGCAAAGCCCAGATTTTGCATCGGTTAACGTCATATTCACATTGTATTTTTTTGTGTCTATCATTTCTTCTTCCTGTTTTTCTTATATTAAAAAGGTCTTTCTTGTTGTTGACTATGTCCATAAAGTTTATCACGAAATACGTTAATTTTGTTGATAATTTTACGCGCAGTTGCTTCTTTATAATCATTTGAGGTATATACGTAATCTTTCATCGCATCCAATGCATCATCCATTATCCATGTGCACGACCTATTTACATTGTCAAAATCTGACAGATTGAATAAGTTGAATTCTTTAATCAGGGTCGATAATTTTTTATCATGGTAATACCATCCTGCGTCGGATGCGTCTTGCAATATGGCCATGGCATAATTTATATCTAATAATTTTATGCCGTAATGTCGATATAGTTCCTGGTGCAGGTTTGCATTGGTATTTAAGATTTTCGGATAATACACAGATTGTCCCATTGTTGTCAAAGTGCGTT
>CAMYXE010000070.1 GCA_947303165.1 uncultured Pseudomonadota bacterium
GGCGGCACCATGCAATTCATGTGCACAACCTGTTCGTGTTAAAACACATACAGAAGTGATTGATCATTATCAAGTGTATCGTCCGGTGACAGTTTACGAACCGGCGGGTACGTATTCCGAACGTCGCGTTGTACGTAATACGTGCAATCGTTGCAACGGATAATAAATCTTTCTTCCTTGTTTGTTATGTTGTTTGCGTGCCCAGTTTACTGGGCGCGCATTTTTTTTACGGTTTTTCCGTCATCCTGAACTTGATTCAGGATCCCTTCGTCACCGTCGCATACCATCCCCGTCGCTGGCGAAGGGGGGGGACCGCGGGACGCGGTGGGGCAGTGGCCAAATTACCCCGTCGCATTCCATGCGCCACCCCTTCTTGATAATCACCCACGCAAAACACTGTTTTGCGCGGGGCCCGATAAGAAGGGGAAAGATTGGTATCAGGCGGTGATAAAGAGATCCTGACTTTCGTCAGGATGACGAGTAAAATGTCAGGATGACGAGTAGAACGTCAGGATGACGGGGGGTGCAGAATAACAAAAAAAGCTGATACTTCCCGCTTGCACAGGTGCGAATTTTATGTTAAAATTAGGAGACAGAAGAGAGATGAAGTTTTCATTAGGTTTTTTGTGTGTCGCTGTTTCTGCGGTGCTTGTGGCGCCGGTGTTTGCCAATGTTGCAACAACCGCGGGGTCTAATTTAACCGCATATAACGGCACAGGTGCGACGAATAATAACCAGTGGAACAACCTGATGAATGCGCGCGGTGGCACGGCTACGACGCCGGTGGCCGCGAATTTTGGTAATTGTAATGCAGTTGTGTTGCGATGTGCCACACCGAAATGTTCATCGGGTGGGTGCACAGATATGTCTGTTGCGCGGCCGATTGTTGCGGGCTGTGTGAATTCTAATGCGTCGTGCAAAAAACATGGCGATGAATTAATAGACTATATTACCGCGCAAATTGTCGCGCAATCGAATGCCAAGGTCCAAGAACAACAAAATGCCGTTGCTATAGCCCAGGCCCAGGCCGAAGCCCAGGCAAACGCCGCCGCACAGAGCAATGCGCAAATGCAACAAATGCAATCGCAGATGGCAGAAATGCAGGCGCAAATGGCGGAATCTATGGCGGCAATGCAACAACAGATGGCGGCGCAAAGCGAATCGCAATCGGCACAAATTCAATCTGCATTGGACGAACAACGCGCCAGTTATGAATCCCAGGCTCAGGCATCGGTTGGCCCTGTGGTTGAAGGACTTGAAGGTATGGGGGTCGCGGAACAATTGGCGGCGAAAAATGGAATCAGTGCGGATATTTTAATGCGCGAACAGATGAGTGGTAAAATCGAAACCGCGATTGAAAATGCGATGACCCGCATGAAAGAATTGAAGACAACATTAGACAATGTATTAGAGTATGCGGGATGTGATTCTTCGGTGACCCAGTGTTCGGGACCGAAACGTGTAAAGAAATTTAAAGATTTGGCAAATCAATTTTTTGACCCATACGAAGGCGTTGTCGAAGAAATGTATGACGCGTTGATATTGGCAATGACGGTTGGTGTGGATGTCAGTGACGTTATCATGTTGTTGTCTGATTCTTGCAATATGTGGGGAAAATATATTTGCGATAGGTGTACGGTACCCAAAAATGGGGAAATACCAGAAGGCTGTGAATGTTATGGTAAAGATAACACAAATTGTTATTACCGTGTTGTAACGAATAAAAATAACAATAAAGTTGCGGAACAACAACCGCATTGTCGTATGGTTGAGGTTTTGCGTGAAAATGACACGGTATTGCGTGAATGGATTGATGCAAATTCGGGAATGACCGGTGCGACCCAGGTTGCATGTGCATCAGACGTTGTTATGAATATACCATTATTTAGTGGTATGCGCAGAAAGGCGGCACGCACATTGGATGTTGACCAGTTGCGCACATTGGTGAACCAAGATGCATACAATGTTTGCAAAACCCCAAAGAATAAAAACACAACAGAGTATGATATTGAAAAAGATTGTGGGGCCGAGGCCTGTATTGTGCGCCCGCACGAGGATACTAAACGTTGGGGATTATTACAAGATGCGGTTCATAGCAAGAAGTTGCCAAAAGATAAAGATTTGTGTCAACCATCGCGTGAAGCTATGTTTGCCCGTGATAGAGAAGGTGGTATGCAAGAGGTGATAAAAAATAGTATTAAGATTACCCATGCAACAGGGGGTGCTGCTAGTTATGTCGAAAAGACTTGTGCGGGTTATACCAAGGATGAGTGTACAAAGGACAAAAATTGCACCTTATATAATGGTAGTTGCATTGCATCTAGTCAGGTGGAAGTGAGCCCATTGAAACGTAAAACAGTAGGTGATGTTTTGAAATCGACTATAGGATTGGACAAATTAGAACAGCGAGAGATTCCTAAAGTTAACAGTGATATAAATTTCGCTGGTGAACCCGATTTTTCAAAGTTTAAGAGTTATAGTGATTGTGTGTCTACTATGACAGACTATTATGATGGTAATGCATCAGATGCAAGAGCATCATGTAACCAGTGGTATAAATGAGAATGAAGAAGTATATCTTTGATATTAAAAAAATTATATGTGCGGTGGCATTGGCGATGGTGTTTGCTATGCCGGGGGCATCGTATGCTTATGATGATGACGATGATGATTATTGCTCGTATTTTTCACCGGCGTTTGCACTTTGTTCTGTGCATGCGTATAATGTAGGTCTGCCGGCAAATCCTACGGATTCAGAACAGATATCTGAAATGAACGAAGTTATTTCATACAAGGCAACCGTTATTGCCCAGCAAATGAAACGGCAATATGATAACCTGAATACGATTATTAAACGTTTTAAAACCCAATTGGAAAAGGCGGTGTTAACCAGCAAGATAGAGGTTATGACCGGCGGTGCATCGTCTTCGTCATCTTCGTCCAGCGGTTCATCCGCGGGGAATAATAGTGGAATTGCGGATGCCGAAGATTGTTATACGGTTAGCGAGGCAAATGTGTATGACTGTCTGAAACGTAATTTGGACAAGATTGACAGGGCGGTCGAAAAAGATACCGTAAATGCACGCAAACAATTGGTGACTGATTATAATATTGCGATTGCATACCAGACAGATAAAACCAAGGTTGATGAGGCTAGTGATTGTGCAAAGTTTAAAGAGCGTGATAGCTATACAAATAAAAATGATGTTAAAAACTGTGTGAAATGGTTGCGTGTGAGGGTTAATAAACTGAAAACCGAATACGAACGTGAAAATTCACGGTCGCGTTACAGGAGTGATTACGATTAAATTTTTCGGGGTATTCGCCCCGTTTTTTTATCCGTCATCCCGGCGAAGGCCGGGATCCAGTTTTTGCGGATGCAAAAACTTGCGTCGCAGACAATAAATGTCCCTGCGGGGCAGGTTCGCCGCGTCGCGCCGAACTGGACCCCGCGCTGCCGCGGGGTGACGAGTGAAGAAGCTTGGATGACGGGAAATGCCCTTTACTAACTTCTTGACTTTTGGAAAAAATGATAATAAAATACGCGGGCACGCGCAGGGGAACTGTGCGTGGCCGATTGGCGAAAATGATAAACTAAGCTAAAAGGAAACTTAAATGATCGAAAAAAATTGGATGGCTTTGATTAAGCCGAAAAAACTTAATATCATCCCAGATGAACATAATCCTAACCAGGCAAAATTAATTGCAGAACCATTGGAAAAGGGCTTTGGTTTGACACTTGGAACGGCATTGCGTCGTGTTTTGTTGTCTTCTTTGCAGGGTTGCGCACCGCTGTATGTTAAAATCGAAGGTGTTCAGCATGAATTTTCCAGTATCCAGGGTGTTCACGAAGATGTAGCAGATATTTTGTTGAATTTAAAGGGCGTTTTCTTTAAGGCCAACAGCGAAGGTCAGCACAAGGCGACATTGCATGTCACAGGTCCGGCGGTGGTCAAGGCTGGTATGATTGAATGCAGCAGTGCAATCGAAATTATGAACCCAGATGCAGAAATCTGCAATTTGGACAAGGGTGCTGAATTCGATATGGAAATCACATTGGGAACAGGGCGTGGCTATGTTCCGGCAACCGCACATGCCGATGGTTTGCCGTTGGGTGTTATCCCAGTTGATTCAATCTTTTCGCCGATTTTGAATGTGGCAAGTATCGTTTCTGAAACACGTGTAGGTCAATCGACCGATTACGACAAATTGGAAATGACCGTCAAAACAAATGGAAGAAGATATAAGAAATTTAAGAGAAACGAAAAAAAATAATGAAGAAT
>CAMYXE010000071.1 GCA_947303165.1 uncultured Pseudomonadota bacterium
CCAAGGATTTATCTTGGTAAATTGTATGCAACTTGCAATCATGATGGCGCGCGTGGCATCAAACAAACGTGTTGTGCCACGTTTAATCAAAGACGATTCTGTACCAAAATTTGAAAGTATGGGGTTGCAACAAAAGAATCTTAATATTGTCTTGAATGGACTAGAAGAAGTATTAAAGAAAGGCGGAACCGCATCAGGCAGCGCGATAAATGTTAACGGGGCAAAAATGGGTGGTAAAACCGGAACTTCCCAAGTTCGCAGTATTTCACGCGCAGAACGTATATCTGGGGTTCTTACCAACGAGCAATTAAAATGGAATATGAGAAATCATGGACTGTTTGTCGGATACGCGCCAACAAATAATCCAAAATACGCCGTATGTGTGATAACAGAACATTCTGGATCCAGTGGTAGCGCCGCACGCACAGTATCGGCTGTAATGAAAGAACTATTAACAAACGATTAGAGAAATGACTAAACAGACACGTGTTTCAAATGCAAATATGATGAGTTTTTCAGAAAAACTTGGGCGTTTTTCTTGGGTTTTGTTTGCGGCAATATGTTTGGTTTTGGTTATATCTGAATTAATGCTTTTTTCCGCCGGTGGTGGTTCGTGGAAACCATTCGCATTATCACAGTTATTCAAAATAATAACAGGTATGGGTGTTTTCTTTATCGCGTCGTTTACCAATATAAAATTCTGGATAAAATCCGCATATTGGTTTTATGCGATTGCACTTGTTTTGATAATTTTGGTTACATTTGTCGGACATACCGGCATGGGTGCACAAAGATGGCTAAACCTTGGATTTATTCATATACAACCATCAGAAATATTCAAAATGGCGCTCGTTATGGCTTTGGCGCGATATTTTGCATGGATGAATTCCGTAGAATTAAGCAAAATTAAAAACTATATAATACCGGCGCTTATGCTGCTTATACCTTTTGGACTGATAGTATTACAACCAGATTTAGGAACTGCGCTTTCTATCGCAATGATTACATTGGGAATGTTTTATATTGTCGGTGCAAATAAAAAATGGTTTATTATTGGTGCGATTTTGGCGGTTATGGCGGCACCTGTCATATGGTTTGGTGGAATGCATCAATATCAACGTGAAAGAATTATAACATTTATAAACCCAGACTATGATGCCCAGGGTGCAGGATATCAAATAAATCAGGCCAAGATAGCATTTGGCAGTGGGGGATTTATTGGCAAAGGTTATATGAACGGTTCACAATCCCAGCAATCATTTCTGCCTGAAAAACAGACCGATTTTATATTTACCATGCTTGGTGAAGAATTTGGTTTTATTGGTGCGTTTATCCTATTATTTGTCTATTCTGCCATTGTTATCATATTGTTTTGGGCGGCAAAAACATGCAGAAACAGGTTTGGACAATTGGTATGTTTTGGTTTTATGTTGAACTTTTTCATTTATTATTTTATAAATATCTCTATGGTATTAGGGTTGGTCCCAACCGTTGGTGTGCCTTTACCGTTGATGTCCTTTGGCGGCAGCAGTTTATTATCACTTATGTTCGGCTTTGGATTATGCGAAAATGCACACATACATAAAGACCAACAATTATCGGCCAAAGGAAGTTAAAATGAATTTACTTATTGTAGAATCTCCGTCAAAGGCGAAAACGATAGAAAAATATTTGGGGCACGGTTGGCGTGTTATTGCATCTGTTGGCCATGTGCGTGATTTGGTTCCAGAAAACGGCAGTGTTGATACTGAAAAAGATTTTGCAATGCGTTGGCAAATTATGCCTGGCAAGGAAAAACAAATAAAACTTATCACAGATGAAGTTAAAAAAGCCGATGCTGTTTATCTTGCATCCGATCCTGACCGCGAAGGGGAAGCAATTGCATGGCACATATTGGATATATTAAATTCAAAAAAACTACTTGGTAAAACACCGGTTTATCGTGTTGCGTTTCATGAAATTACTAAAAATGCGGTAATGAACGCCATAAAGGAACCGCGCGAAATAGATTCAAATTTGGTTGATGCCTATCTTGTTCGTCGTGCATTAGATTATTTAATTGGTTTTGAAATATCGCCTTTGTTATGGCGGCGCAATTTGGGTAAATCTGCGGGACGCGTGCAATCTGTTGCGGTGAAATTGGTTGTTGATCGCGAACGCGAAATAGAAGATTTTGTTGCACAAGAATATTGGTCTGTATCGGCAAAATGTGGCATAGATAAAAAAACATTCAATGCGGGTTTAATATATTTTGATGATGAAAAAATTGAAAAGATGACCCTTAAAAATTCATCAGATGTTGATAAAATTTTATCAAAAATGAAAACACCTATTGATGCAAAAGTATCAAATATTGAAAAGAAAAAGTTGTCTTATCGGCCGTATGCACCATTTACAACAAGTACTTTGCAACAAGAGGCCGCGCGTAAACTTCATTTTTCATCAAAAAAAACCATGTCTGTTGCACAAAAACTTTATGAAAATGGGTTCATTACATATATGCGTACCGATGCAACAAACCTTTCGAATGAAGCGGTTGATGAAATAAGAAACTTTATTGATAAAAATTATGGAAATGAATTTTTACCTAAATCACCAAATGTTTATGTAACAAAATCTAAAAATGCACAGGAAGCGCACGAGGCAATCCGTCCAACACACTTTAATGATGAAAATAATGAATTAACTGGTGATGAAAAAAAACTTTATGATTTGATATGGAAGCGCACAATTGCATGTCAAATGACAAATGCGGAATTTGATTCTGTTAGTGCAGATATTTTAACAAATGATAAAATTGCAACTTTTCATGCGGTCGGACGCACACGCACATTTGATGGATTTATGAAAGTTTATATCGAAGATAAAGATGATTCTGATGATGAATCTGATACTAAATTACCTGTGATGAACATAGGCGATGATATTATAATATCTGATATATTGTCTGAACAACATTTTACTCAACCACCCGCAAGGTATACTGAGGCATCTTTGGTTAAAAAGATGGAAGAACTTGGAATAGGGCGCCCATCAACGTATGCAACGATTATGTCGACAATCGTAGACAGAAAATATGTTGAACAAGATAAACAACGTAGATTTCATCCGACGTCTGGGGGATGGGTTATTGCGGCATATTTGGCAAAATATTTTACTGATTTGGTTGATGTTAATTTTACCGCAAAAACAGAAGATACTTTGGATGATGTTTCAAATGGTAAAATGAAAAAACTTGCCGCATTAAATGAGTTCTGGGATGATACAAAACAGATGATTTCTGGGGCACGCGATGTTAAAACAGGTGATATTATTGATGAAATAAATAAATTCATGACTAAACACTTGTTTGGTAATGGCAATAATATATGTCCAAAATGTGGTGGTAAACTGGGGATAAAACTTTCAAAATTTGGACCATTTATTGGATGTGAAAAATATCCAAAATGTGATTACACTATGCGCCTTGGGCAAAATAATGAACAAGAAGATTCACAAAATAAAAACGAACCAAAAGAACTTGGGGACGGTATATCTTACCGTATAGGGCGTTTTGGTCCATATGTGACAGACGGCAGTAAGAATGCAAGTGCAAAAAAATATACGGCGGATACTATCACACTTGAAATTGCACGTGAATTATTATCTGGCGAAAAAAAGAAAGTTGAACCTGTTGAACTTGGAAAAAATCCGGCTACTGATAAAATGATTTATTTCTATCCAACCGGACGTTATGGTGCATATATTTCCAGTAATAAGGTTAATGTCAGTGTAACCGAGCAACCGGATTTGGAAACAGCGATTGATTTGATAAACAATAAAAAAACGACGAAAAAATTTAGAAAGAAGTGATGACGAAATACGATAATAATTTTACCGATCAATTACGCGAAAGACTTTCGATTGTAGATGTTATCGGGCGTCGTGTACCACTTACAAAAAAAGGTCAAAATTATTGGGGTTGTTGCCCATTTCATAATGAAAAAACTCCGTCTTTTTCGGTCAGTGAAGATAAAGGTTTTTATCACTGTTTCGGTTGTGGAAAACATGGTGATATTATTTCTTTTACTATGGAAAGCGAGCATGTAGATTTCAAAACTGCTATCACTGAATTGGCCGATATGGCGGGATTAAAGTTGCCGGAATACAAACCGAAAACACAACAACAAATCGACGCAGAAGAAACATATATTACTATCACTGCGGCGGCGGCAAAATTATACAGTGAAAAATTGTTCACGCCCGATGGCGCGCATGCATTGGAATAT
>CAMYXE010000072.1 GCA_947303165.1 uncultured Pseudomonadota bacterium
CCAGATACTGATGTGAAAACATCTGTTTTAACGGACAAGGATAGGGCGGATTTAGAATATGCTTTAACAAAAGAGCCTGATTGGGTTGCGATTTCTTTTGTCCAGCGTCCCGAAGATATTGCTGAGGTTCGCGATTTTATTACTGCATGAACGGATAGACCAGTGAAAATAATGGCCAAAATAGAGCGTAAAACAGCGGTGGAAAAAATTGCCGATGTTGCATCTATTGCAGATGGGGTTATGATTGCGCGGGGAGATTTGGCGGTGGAATTGCCTTATGAACAGGTCCCCGCAATTTCACGACATGTTATTCGTGAATGTCGTCGTCTAAATCGGCCTGTAATAATGGCAACGCAAATGCTGGGGTCTATGGTTGAAAATGAGTTTCCAACACGTGCGGAAATAAGTGATGTTGCTAATGCCGCATATTTACGTGTTGACTCAACAATGACATCTGAGGAAACAACGATTGGTTCAAATCCGGTAAATGTTATTAAAACTATGGATAAAATTTTATCGTATACAGATGCGGATGCTATGGCAAATCCGGATGATTGGGTGCGTTCAGAAAATGCGCCGGAAAATGATTGGTCACGTTCTGTTTCTTCTATGGCCTTTTTAAATCACGTGGGCGCCATAGTTGTATTTGCGCGTGATACCGATTCGACAACGCAAATTTCGTGTCGTCGTCCAGATGTTCCTATTGTTGCTGTATGCGAAAATCAATTAGTTGCGAATCAACTTAATCTTTTGCGTGGGGTATTCCCGATCTATACGCCGGATTTATTCGCATTGCGTGATGCACATGCTATTGCACGCATGGTTGGTTTAGATAGAGGTAAAATAGTCGTTGTTGACCAAGACGATGTTAGTTTGTGCGGTTTAGATTAAGGCACAATTGGGGGAAAACAGTCACCACCATCCATAGGACAGCATGCAAATCCTTGGTCACCCATGTCTTTATATTCTTCCCCAGGACAGCAGCCATTTATATCTGGACTGGCACCGTCTTTGCACACCATTTCTGAAAAATCAGATGTGTAATAAAGACTTGTAATATAAGCTGTAGCAACTGCTGTTAATACACATGTAATTGCACATGCTATTAAGATTTTATACGTTGTTTTCATATTTCACCTCTAATAAAATTCGTTTTTATTCTGATACCTCAACGGAATCTATATAAGAACGGCTTACACTTTCCAATGGAATCGGATTATAATTTTCTGCGGTTATAGAAAAGTCGTCATTGTTTGATGGCAGGATTGTCGTTCGTGAAAACGTTTCGTTATTTTGATCTTCGACTTTTGTTACGCCATATGTTTTTGAACGGTATTTGCTACGAAAACGTTCTGGAATATTTATATAATCCATCGGGTTGACACCACGTGCGTCAAGTGACTTGGCATCCGCGGAATACACATAATTGCGTGTAGTTTTATATAGTGGAATTGTGAATGCCGATGCTGGTTCTTTTACATTTGTTAATGTCCCATCACCGTTTAAACGAACAATTCTAAGGCTTCTTTCATTTGTACCGTTTGGTGTCAATCTAAATAATCCATTTGCACCGATATATCCGCCTGCGTTCATCAGATACGAAGTTAAACCGTTTTGTGAATATAGCGCACCAATTGCCAACATTGTTGCATCGTAACCAATTGCGGCCATATGCGATGCTGGCTTGTTAGTTGCGGATTCGTATGTTGCTGAAAATTCAGATGGCATTTCTGGCAAAGTTGCAAACATAGATCCAATCATGGTAACGTCAGATATTATATCGCCATCGGCCCACATTGGGGTCCCATAGAATTGCGCATCACGAACACCTATCCCATAGTATCGAAGAAACGAGGCTAATGATTTTGTATCATCAGAATTACCAAGGAATAATATTGAATCATATGGTAGTTTGCCCAATGTATCGGTACGGTTCAAGTTTTCTAGTTGTCGTACCAATGAATATTTTTCAGATTGAGACAAGTTTTCATTATTAATAATACCGGATAGAATTTCTTTGGCACGCGTATTTGCGCTGTTACGTGCTGTATACATAGATGCGTTCATCGCGGTGCTTTTTATTGATTCGGTATCGTGTTCATTATAGTAAAATATACCGACATTTTTTATGTTATATGTTTGTGATACAGATTGCGCAATACCAGCCATCAGACGTCCCGATGAATTATCAGGTGCCAGGACTATAAAACCGTTGGAACCCCGAGATTCCATTTCTTGAATTGTTGCCTCAATAGTATTGGTTGGCATCACGGCCATGCTAAATACGCCATCACCTAGTGCGGATATGTCCGACGAGAATGACAATACGGGTATGCTAGAGGATTTCATGTCACGTAAAATTTTCGCATTGTCAGCAAACACAGGGCCGATAATAATTTCTGGGCCTGTTGATAGTGCGTTTTGTATTGTTTGCGATACATCACTTGTTCCAGTGTCATAGAATTTTATATACAATTCAGATGGTGCATATTGCATTGCTGCGGCCTCTATAGCCGGAGAAATTGTTTTGCCAATAGAGGCATTTGGACCACTTAGTGGTAATAATACAGCAATATGGTGTGTGTCAGATGTCCCATAAAGCCCAGAGCTGAAAGTGCCGTATTGTAACTGAGCTGGTGGGTTGTTGGATGTTTTATCGTATTCTGAATGCCAACGTCCCCCACCACCACAACCGGCCAGGAACCCAATTAAAACCGTAAAGCAAAATAATCTTGATACAATATGCATTGAAAAATCCATTTTATTCTGTATTATTCTACTATAAAGGATTAATAAATGCAAACAGGGTTTTATATTGTTGGAACGCCGATCGGAAATTTGACAGATATGTCGCCACGTGCGATAGAGGTTTTAAAAAATGCGGACTTAGTTGCGGCTGAAGATACAAGGGTGTTTGGCAAGATTGCGTCGCATTTTGATATAAAAACACGGCGCGTTTCGTGTCATGAACATAATGAACGCGCGGTCATAGGTGACCTTGTTGAACGTGTTCGTAATGGTGCGGCAATTGCGGTTGTGTCTGATGCAGGGATGCCGGGAATAAGTGACCCAGGTTTTCGAATTGTCCGTGCGGCACGTGATGCGAATCTTCCGGTGTTTATGGTGCCTGGACCAACCGCGGCGATTTCTGCGCTGGTTTTAAGTGGTTTTCCAACCGACCGATTCACATTTTGCGGTTTTTTCGATGAAAAAAAATTGCACGATGACAATAAAATTCGTCACACGATAATTTACTATGAAAGTCCGAATCGGATTAAAAATACCATTGCCCAAATTGCGCGCATTATGCCAGAACGACAAATCGCTATTGTGCGTGAAATTACCAAAATTCACGAGGAAACAATTATCGGGTATCCAGCAGATTTAAAAGGGCTTGAAAATCTGCGTGGTGAAATCGTAATAGTTGTTGCGCCTGCGCCAGAACGTAAAATGTCTGATGATGAGATTTCAGACATAGTGAATGATGTAGTTGCAAAATCTACCAAGGGTGCGGCAGCTGATTTGGCGGCACGTGCTGGCATATCAAAAAAAGAGGCATATAACAGGTTATTAAAAAGGGATAAAGAATAATGATAAAATTTGTTGGCGGTTTTGAACGGGTTTGTGATTTGCCAGAAACACAGTTCCCAGAGTATGCCTTTGCAGGACGTAGCAATGTTGGAAAGTCTTCTTTAATAAACGCAGTTGTTGGGGCGCCTGTGGCCCGGACATCAAATACACCGGGACGGACGCAGACTTTAAATATGTTTAATCTTAATGACAAATTAACAATTATCGATTTGCCGGGATATGGATATGCACGTGTATCAAAAGCTGATGCAGATAGGTGGTTGTTGCGTTTTCAAGAATATATCACAACACGTCGGCAATTAAAGCGGTTGTTTATTTTAATAGATTCTAGAATCGGCCCGCGAGATTCCGATTTGAACTTGATGGATTTTTGCGATGCAAATGGTATTTCATATCAAATAATATACACTAAAAAAGATAAACGTGTACGCGAGAATAATCAGGTTTATTTGAATTCCGATGAACATCCTGCGATGGTCGCTGATATCGTAGAAACGTCTGCGGAGAAAAAATATGGTATTGATATAGTAAGGGCGATAATTGGCATCAAATAACAATATTTTTTGTGTATCAAATCCATCATGTATGTTGGACGGATTATGGAAAATAATGTGCGAATCGGGTGTTGATTTATCCGATATGTTGATTTTTGTTCCAAGTCGT
>CAMYXE010000073.1 GCA_947303165.1 uncultured Pseudomonadota bacterium
AAGACCCAACGGAAAATATTGGTGCCCGTATGATTCAAGAGGTTGCCAAAAAGGCTGGCGATGATGCCGGTGACGGCACAACAACCGCAACGGTTTTGGCGCAAAAAATCATTCGCGAAGGGCGTCGCGTTATCGCCGCAGGTATGAACCCAATGGACATTAAACGCGGAATTGATTTAGCAACATCCGCGGTGGTTGCCGATATTGAATCACACGCACGCCCAGTTAAAAACAGTTCTGAAATTGCCCAAGTTGCAACTATTTCTGCAAACGGTGATTCTGACATTGGTAAAAAGATTGCCGATGCCATGGAAAAGGTTGGCAAAGAAGGTGTTATCACTGTCGAAGAAGCAAAAGGTCTGGAAACAGAAATAGACGTTGTCGAAGGTATGCAATTCGACCAAGGATTTATGTCCCCATACTTTGTCAGCAACAGTGAAAAAATGTTGGCAGAATTGGACAACGCACAAATCTTGGTTTCTGAAAAGAAAATTACGGGATTGCAGGCATTGTTGCCGATTTTGGAACCAATCGCACAACAGGGTCGTCAATTGTTAATTATCGCCGAAGATGTTGAATCCGAAGCATTGGCAACATTGGTATTGAACCGTCTGCGCGGTGGTTTGAAAGTTTGCGCGGTCAAGGCCCCAGGCTTTGGTGACCGCCGCAAAGCAATGTTGCAAGACATCGCAATCGTCACCGGTGCAACGGTTATATCCGACGATATGGGTATGACATTTGATAATATCACACCGGCGGTTTTGGGTTCGGCCAAACGCGTAGTTGTTGATAAATCGTCTACATTGATTGTTGGTGGTGCGGGCGACAAAGGCGCAATTGCGAATCGTGCCGATGAAATCCGTAAACAGATTAAAGAAAGCACCAGCGATTATGACCGTGAAAAATTGGCGGAACGCCTTGCAAAACTCGTTGGCGGTGTTGCGGTTATCAAGGTCGGTGGCATGACCGAGGTCGAGGTCAAAGAAAAGAAAGATCGCGTAGATGATGCATTGGCGGCAACACGCGCCGCGGTTGCGGACGGTATTGTCGCGGGTGGCGGTGTCGCATTGGTTCGTGCAATATCCGCATTGGATAAGGTTAAGGGCGAAAACACCGATCAAAACGTTGGTATCGATATTGTCCGTCGTGCAATTGTCGCACCGTGCGCACAGATTGCCGAAAACGCGGGTGTGTCGGGTGAAATCGTTGTTGGCAAAGTATCGGAATCCAAAGATTATAATTTCGGATACAACGCACAAACCGACGAATATGTTGATATGATGAAGGCGGGAATTATTGACCCGGCCAAAGTCGTTAAAACCGCAATTATGGCGGCGGCATCAACGGCTGGTGTATTACTTACAACGGGTGCGGTAATGTCGGAAATTCCTGAAGACAAGCCGACAACACCACAAATGCCCGGTGGCGTGCCTGGAATGATGTAGGGCATAGAATAATCAAAAAACGGTTGCACATGCAACCGTTTTTTACTAACCACTAACACTAACCACTAATTCACCCCGAACACAGCGCCCCGGAAATCGGAGTCGCCCTGGACGTGGCTCGCGCAGAGGTACGCACAGAAGCTCGCACAGTACGAAACGGAGCCCGAGTACCTGAACACCCAACGCGCCGCCGATGTGGATGGATCCGTTAACTTGCAATAACAATTGCCACCAACGGGGCTACTGGTCGGGGCCGCAGACATATTGCTTTCGTAAACACTTTGGACCTGGGCTTGGTCCGATGCCGGTTGATTTGCTGTTCCGCTTACTGAACTGCATGCGCTTATGCCGCTTACCTGAACCGGTTCATTGTTATATGTGAACATCACACCCCAATCACCATAATTTGACGGTGTTGTTGTGCAATTTCCGGTACTTACAGTGCCATCTCTTAATTTTTTATAACAATATCCCGTGCCGTTTGTACCTACCAATGCACTCAGGTCTATCGTTGTTGTGCCATCACCACTTACGCCATATGCCGTTTGGTCCACAATTGTCCATAATGTGCAACCATCGTCTTGATTTGCACACTGCAATTTTGTCGTATCCGTTGTCGGTAAATTTGTAAATGTATTATTTAATGCACCCGCGGTAATAAGTTTACCAGAATCGCTATCCGCATCATACGTGCCACCAGTAAACAGTTCGCGTTCACCAATTACACCACCACCAACGGTATCGGTGTATGTTATCACGGTATCACCCGCGCCCACACCCGCCGTATTCGCCGCCGGAATTTCATCCTGTTTTAACCCAAGCTGCGCCTCAACATACGGTTGCGATGTTATTTTCTTGTCACCAACCGGTGGTTCATCATCCGCCATTACCGGCATCACCATCATCACCGCCAATGTTCCAATTAATATTCGTTTCATCGTGTGTATCCTTTTTCTATTGCGTCATATCGACGAAAGTCGGTATCTCTTCGTTCCCGACGAGATCCCGCATCAAGTGCGGGATGACGGCGCAATTTTTTTAATCACCCTGATTATTACTATTCCCGTATACCGTTTGGTCATCTATTGTCCATAATGTGCAACCATCGTTTTGATTCGCACACGTCAGTTTCGATGTCGCCATCGTTGGTATGTGATTTACCTTGTAATCTAATGCGCCCGCCGTTACCAATTTATTTGAATCTGTGTTTGCTGTATACGCCGCGCCATCGCTATATATTTGACGTTCACCGATTGTTCCCGCCTCGTTGGTGTACATAACTACACTGGTGCCAGGGGTGCCAGAGTTTGTATTTGCCGCCGGTATCTTGGCCTGTTTTGTGGCAAGTTGATTCGTCACATAATTCAATGACGTTACCGTTTTGCGTTGTTCCGGTGTCGGATCCGCCGCAAATGCAGATACCGTTACAAGCATCGCAACCACAGACGTTAATAATGTTTTTATTTGCATGGAATATTCCCCCTGTTCTCGTTTATTTGTTCATATGAATTATATCAGAATTCGACCCCATTGGCAACTTGGTAAAAAAACTAAGTATCAACGACTTACGTGCGAGCATATAAAAAAGAGATACCGCGTTTCCGCGGTATGACGATTCGGAATTATATAAAAATTAACCACTTGCCACAATATGTGTAAAGTTTATATAATATTGCCTATGAATCTTGAATCACCTGGAATTTTAATCGCATTACGTCCGTTTGATGAAAAAAATGCTATCGCACATATATTTACACGCGAACATGGAATTATGACCGGTATGTTGCGTGGTGCGATTGTTGCAAAAACAAACAAACCATTGGTTGGACAAATTGGTATCGCCACATGGAATGCGCGACTTGATTCTGCGTTGGGTGTGTTTCATTGGGATTCTGAGCGCAACCTTGCGGCACCAATTATGATAAATAAACAAACACTATCATATATGAATGCCGCATTTGATTTATTGATTACTATGTTGCCCGAACGCGAACAATATATAACCCTTTACGATGCCACCATTAAAATGTTATCAGACCTGCCCCGTGTTCAAAATCCAAAGCAAGCGTATTTAGATTGGGAAATAACATTGCTTGGCGAATTGGGATATGCACTTGATCTATCACATTGTTCGGGGTGCAACAAAACTACAAATCTAAATTATGTATCCCCAAAAACTGGGCGCGCAGTATGCGATGATTGCGCAACACCGTATCTGAACAAATTATATAAAATGCCACTTACACTAGACATCACTTTGAAATTCCTTGAAAAAATCTGCGACAATCTTGGCATACAAATCCCCAGGACACGCAAAACTGCACTGGTGTAAAAAAAAATCAAAATTTTTTGCATTTATTTGTTGCAATTTTCATTTTTTTATTGCTATGATAACACCGTTCAACAAGCAAAGGAGAAAAAACATGTTTTGGACAATAATTGTTTTGATTATCGGCATTGCATTGTTTTTGTTCGGCGGCGCACTCGTCAAACAGGACAGCAAAAAGCCTTCAACAGTCGCGACAAAAGTGGTCAAATTGATTGCCATACTTTTGATTGCAGGATGTGTATGCCGTTTGTATACACCAATCTACTTAACACATACAAATCCGGCCATCTTGCAAGAAATGGTTACCGCGATGCAAGAACAACAGAATGCCGAAAAGACCAAGGCAATCCGTTCATACGTTCGTTCCAACATGGGCGAAATGATTGCGGATGCTCCAATCTGGGGTAAAGAAGATGCCAAGAAAACTATTTTCTTGTGGTCTGATTAT
>CAMYXE010000074.1 GCA_947303165.1 uncultured Pseudomonadota bacterium
ATGGAATACAATTTTATATAATGAAAATGGCTTGGATATTGACGCATTGATGGCATATAAAGATTCTAATAGCGGCAGTATCAAAGATTTTCCAGACGCAACCGTAATAGATGCGGATAAGTTCTGGGGACTGGATGTTGATGTTATATCGCCATGCGCTATGGAAAATACAATTAACAAAGACACTGCGCCATTGATTAAAACGAAATTGGTGGTTGAAGGTGCGAATGGTCCAACAACACTGGAAGGCGAAGAAATATTAACACAAAATGGTGTAATGGTTGTGCCTGATATTTTGGCAAATGCCGGTGGTGTGACGGTTTCGTACTTTGAATGGGTGCAAAATCGGTATGGGTATTATTGGACCGAAGAAGAAGTCGAGGCCAAAGAACATACTGCGATGACCACAGCGTTCAACGCAATTTATGAAATCAAAAAAGGATACAATGTGTCTATGCGCGAAGCCGCGTACATGTATTCAATAAAGCGTGTTGCCACCGCGATGAAATTACGTGGTTGGTGTTAATTTGATATGGGTGCCGGTTTGGCGCCCATATTTTTTGTCAAATCATTTGACTTTGCGATATTTTTCATGCATAATGCGTTTGCAAATCCCAAAGATTGCCATTTGAATAAACCCTGTATGCGGTATGCATAAGGCACATCATCCGATGAGTTTCATCCTTGATGTCGGTTTTCTTTGTGGATAAAACAGTTTACAAAAAGGAGTAAAAATATGGCAACTGTTATTCGTTTAGCACGCTACGGTGCAAAAAAACGTCCGTATTATCACATTGTCGTCACGGACTCACGCAATGCGCGTAATTCTGGTAATATCTTGGGCGTTGTTGGTAAATATGACCCAATGTTGGCACGTGATAATGAAAAACGCGTTATCTTGAAAATTGATGAAATCAAGGCGTGGATGGCCAAGGGCGCAAAACCTTCGGATCGCGTATATCGTTTCTTGGCGAATGCCGGGTTGGTTGCAAAGCGTGAAATTCCAAACCAGACTAAAAAGAATCTGCAATCAGAAAAAACATTGCAAAAAATCAAAGATAAAGCAGACAAATTGGCCAAGATAGCCGAAGAAAAAGCCGCCGCAGAAGCATCAGCCAAGGCCGCAGCCGAAGCCCCAGCAGAAGAACCTGCACCGGCCGCAGAAGAAGCGCCTGCAACTGAAGCCGTTGCGGAGTAAAGGAAAATAAAAGTGTCCGAGGCATCTAGTGCAAACGAATACACCCACGAAGAACAAAAGGCTGCCCTTGACGAAGTCTTTGACTCTTTGTGGTTTCCAAGTGGTGAAGTGCGTCGGAATGTTTATATATCCTATAAGATGAACATGTTTCTGTTGGTGCAATATGCCATTAGCAATGGTATCGATGTGTTGGAACATATCAGATCTATTAAGCAAGTGTTATTGAAAGATGGTACGGCTTATGAATACTGACAACAAACAAATTTTAGTTGGTAAAATAGTCGCACCCCAGGGAATTCGGGGCGAATTGCGTGTCCAAACTTTTACTGAAAAACCGTCAGATTTTAAAGATTTGGCGGTTTTCGGTGAAAACATATCCAAAAAATCGTTCTTTTTCGTGCGTGTCGTTCCGAACAGCAACGTTATTATTGCGCGGATTGACGGTATAGATAACCGAAATTTGGCGGAATCTTTACGTGGAACAGAATTGTTTGTTGAACGTGATACCCTGCCCCCCACAAAGGACGGCGAATATTATCAGACCGATTTAATCGGAATGATGGTTGTTCGTGATGGGGTCGAATTGGGGCGCATTGTGTGTTTCCAAAATTTTGGTGCGGGTGATATTATGGAACTTGATAATGGTGAAATGATATCGTTTAAGGGTGCCAAGGTAGATTTTGAAAATAAAACTGTGGTGGTTAAATAAAAACGGATAAAGGCAGAGAGAAGCAAGAAAATAAAAGTAAAAAAGGAGTAAATTATGGCTAGTAAAACAAAAACAAAATTTGTAACTGTGACTATAGACGGTAAAACATATACTCTTCCTAAGGATTGGCAAGCTTTACCGGCAAAAGAGCTTTTTACCGTATATGAAGGCAGTTTGACCAAAACGACGACCGCGCTTGCACTATCAAATAGCAAAGTGGCAAGTCGTTATTGTTTGGGGTGTAATAAACCAACATGTAATTGTGATAACGATAAACAAATATTAAGTTTCATAGCTGAACATCCTAATTTCAGATTTTTCAAGAAAAATCCAGGTGCAAACACCACCAGACGTGTATTGGTTGTTAGTGATGCCACCACACAAGCAGAAATTGACGCGTTGTTTGAAGTTGTAAACCGTGCCAAGAATTGTAGGAATGGCGCGGTATCGGTGCGTGGTAACACATTAGAAAAGTAATTAAATCTTTGGGGCTTTTGCCCCAAAGCTGTATAGTTTTATAAGAGGAGTACACAATGAGTGACAAAATAAAAGTAGTATATAACATATATTCAGAAAAATTTTCTTATGCCCAGGCGAGTAAAGACTCAAATTGCGAAGGGGTTGTTGAAAAGAAAAAATGCCCCGCATTAATGGCGCAACGCCAAGGTGCGGGCCATCCGTTAATTCCATTAGGTATATGTGCAGGGTGTAGAAAAGATCCAGAAAGATATATCAAAGAATGGAAACGTCTTGATAGACAGATGACTCAAAATGGTGTTCACGTAGATACAAGTAAAAAACGTTAACTAAAGGAAATTGTTATGATTCAAACATTTAATTTTCAATTTTTAAGCGCGCAATGCCCCGACGGAAAAAACGAATCTGATTGTCCTGTGCAGCAATATTTGAATGAACAAACTGCCTTGGTTCGAACAATTAATGACAAAGTGTTTAAACCAGCACAAGCATGGGAAAAAGCAAAAAAAGAACAAATAGCAGTTATTGATAGGGCAATCGATATATGTGCACAATGTCGTGGTTCTAAATAATCAAAAGGGTTGAATATGAGAATAATAAAAGTAAATGGCGAAATTGTTCGTCGTGACGAAGGATGCGGGATACGTCCGTTGCATCCTTGTCCGGTAATGGTTAATGCGCAGCATGAGGGTTATGGTGTTAGTAAGGATGGTAATCCGTTCAATCCAGTTATAACCATAACTGATGTAGCAGACGCGAAACTTGCGCAATTATATAAAGATATCAATAATATTTGTGAAAGTTGTTATTTTGGAAACGCAATGCAGATACGTCGTCGCCAAGTAAAGTAATCTTTATGAATTAGACTCAAGGTAAAATATAATGCCGATAACAATTAAAGTGACCGACAAGCATGAAATCCCTTTGCTTAAAACAGGATGTAAACTTGATAGCCCAAGTTCTTGTCGTAATGGTTATGCATGTCCGGTGTATGAACTGTTGATGACCGGCCCCCACGCTTGGGCCATTGGTATGTTTGTTCGGATATATGAAGATGATCCAGATGAATATACATGCCATATATCATCAATGGTGCGCGATACCGGTTATATAGACAAGGCAGAATTGGTCATAAATCAAATATGTTATGCATGTGAACATCGCATTCCCCAAGAAACGAATCCGGGCGATCCAGGGCAATTTGAACAACAAATTTACCCAATTGTGAACCATGCCGCCAAACGCATAGATATTCCGCATCCGTCCAAGGATGAATGTCCGGCGGTTTTGGCCGAACGGGGTGGCAAAACACCGTCCGAGGTTATTGCCGCATGCAATAAATGCCGGTTAAAACTGTTTACCAAAATGCAACCAAAGGAGTTGTAACAATGATTCCAATGAAAAAACTGGTTATAGAATGTAACGACGAGACTTTTGAGGGGCTTAATGTTCCCAGAACGGAGGATGTTGTTCCTGGTATTCAACTAAAATTTCTAGCATGGCATCAATTTTATGCTAGTGGTCATGACAATTTTGTGGTTTTAACTGGCGATAATATAATGCAAAATTTGGCTAATGTAATTTCAAAAGCGCCTATATTCACTGGGTTTCGCAGAGATTTTAACATTATTGGTCCAAATCCCCAATACTTTAATGGGTGCGTATGTAAAAAAAAGCCTGAAGAATGTAAAGTTCTCTCTTATGCCGCAGAAAACAAATCTGGGATATATATCTATATTGACCGCAGGGTTGATAATAGTGGACTTTATAACTATAAGTTTTATGTTGTATCATTGC
>CAMYXE010000075.1 GCA_947303165.1 uncultured Pseudomonadota bacterium
ATGTATATGAGCAAACAAAACATGGAAGATATTAATCCACAATATGTTCAACAAATTTTTGATACGGTATTTTTACCACGCATCTCATCGGGCGGGAAACGACTACCACTGCCAAACGTATGCAGAAACATAAGAAATATCACAATTGTTGCGCACTGTCACGGGGCATACACATTCCTTAAAATCGAAGAAATGATACAGGCTAAAATGAGGGAACTCGGCTATAGCCCCGCAGAAATGGCGTTTATACAACAACAATTATTATGCGTTGCCCATGCACCATATTGCACATTGGGAATAAGCAAATCTACAATGATAAGTTTTGCATCAGCGCACGATTACGAAGTTAATTATCACAATCAATTTTATACCATGGTGCAACAACTTAGTCGTGATGCGTCATTAGAATTTTCTTGGTTTCCCGGGCGTCGTGGCAATGTTTTTGTAGCACCGTATATATTTAATTCCCAAGAGAATGATGACCATAATATTGTTGATTATAACATCGCTTCAGACAAATTTAGTAAATATGGTAAAATTTTGCTGCGGTTTGCGGCAAATACGATTGTTAGCAGCGTTAAAAGTTCGATAAACGGCACCCCTTTACCACCAATTAAAGAATTGGTTTCAGACGGTGATCCGAACGCAGCAAGATACTTTGAAATTGCCACAAAAAATGGCACCGCAATGTATGACACAATTTTACAGCGCATATCAAAGACGCATCAAAATGTTCAAGGAATGTAAAAACGGGGAAATACCCCGTTTTTTTAGATCAAAAGTAATCTTAAAGATTTACCAACTGCGCCTTTGTGCTTCAAGCATACACCCATATACCGCACCAAGATAATTTTGGGCAGAATTTAATTCCTGGGCGGCCAAGGCAACATTCATAGGAACCGCGGCTTGTTTAGTCTCGTTTGTATATGGTTCAGTATACAAGAAATACGCACCAATTGGTTCTTGGTGGACACCTTGGACTAATTGCCCTTCGTATAAAAACAATGCCGGCTTCGCTGGCGAGTATTCTATTACGAATGCGGCACCTGCACCCATAACATAATACAAACCCACTTCGTTTGATTTTTGACGTTTCATCAATGCCTTACCTTCTTCGGTATTCCAATAAAAATCACCAAATGGACTTGTTGTAATTCTTACTTTATCTTCCTGACCATTATCATACATACATGTTCCCATGGCACCAGGATGATCTTTATTATATTCTTCCATAAATTGTTTCAACCAAGGCTGAACAATTGCAACTTGTACTGCACATGCTTCTTGAGCCTTATCGTATTTCTGTTGATACGTCGATTCTGACATATAAACCCCCTTTGGTTCTTTGTTTTAAAATATAATACAAAAACACAAAATGTCAAGCATTAAGCTAATTTCGTTTTTTTGGGGATATTTTATCTTGATTTTTTAAGGTTTATTCTGTTATAATCACTGCATTCTGCGGAGCGTTGGCAGAGTGGTAATGCAGCGGATTGCTAATCCGTGACCGTGTTATAGCGGTCCACAGGTTCGAGTCCTGTACGCTCCGCCATTTTTTATGCCCAAAATATTATAAAATTCTACTTATCTTTTGCGGCGGCGATAAATGCATTAAACATTGGGAATCATGAGAACCATGTGCACTAGCACGAGATTGTTGTCGTGGTGGCATAAGAGGGAATAGTCATTATCGAACACCCTTGACAAAAATAATAAAAGAACTACACTGTCAAAAAAGGTTAAGCAAATGGTAACATATTACAAAGTTGTTAACTCTGGTGGTATGTTTCAAAAAACATATAACATCAGCGACATAAAATCTATACCAGAAGGCTCGCAGTTTGTAGCCAGTGATTCTTATGGATTTGTAAAGACATCGTTATCAGATAACACACCATTGTTATATTTTACGGATTGTGCTTTTGATATGATGTTATGGTATCCGATATTCAGCAAAACCCCGTACCTTGAAGCGTTGGCAGGAAATATTCGCGAAAGTTGTATTTACGAAATAATCCCTTTATCACAAATAGTTAAAGGCCGAAGCCCTAGCGACCACAATTTTTTTCGATGTGGCGCGAATAAAATAGAATTTAAAAAACAAATTCCAATTGAACAAGTTGCAAAAATCGCAATTCAAGAGTACAACCAACACAAATGGCAACAATATTGGGTATACGGTCGAAAATATGTCAAAGACCAGGTCGCGTTGTGGCAAAAAAAATATTTGAAATAATACAAAATCCGTTGCGACAGTATTTATTTTCTTATGCTGTTATAATCGTTGCCCAACTTACGGAGCGTTAGCAGAGTGGTAACGCAGCGGATTGCTAACTCCATGACCGTGTTATAGCGATCCACAGGTTCTCCTGTACACTTCGCCATTTTTTGTGCCCAAAATATTATAAAATTCTACTTATCTTTTGCAGCGGCAATAAATGCATTGAACATTGGATGTCCGGTGAACGGGTTGCTCTGGAATTCGGGATGGAATTGGCCCGCGATAAAGAATTTATGTGATGGAATTTCAACCATTTCTGGTAATTTTCCATCAGGCGATATTCCTGATATAATCATTCCGTTCTTTTCCAGTGCATCTTTGTATTTTATATCAACCTCGTACCGATGGCGATGACGCTCAGATATTTGCCCTGCGCCATATATCTTTTCCGCCAATGTGTTTGGGACAATATTGCATGGGTATGCCCCCAATCGCAATGTTCCGCCCATTTCCCCGGTGTCACAATCAGACATTATGCCAACAACCGGTGTGCAGGTTTTGGAAAATTCCGTAGAATCGGCATCTGCAACGCCAACAACATTGCGCATAAAGTCTATGACTGCGACCTGCATCCCAAGGCATATCCCCATAAACGGGATATTATGTTCGCGCGCATAACCCGCGGCAGCAATTTTACCATCAACGCCACGCGTGCCGAAACCACTAGGAATCAATATTCCGTCAACATCTTTGCAATCATCAGGCGAAAAATGTTCAGCATTTATCTTTTTAATTTTAACATGAACGTTGTTTTGTATGCCCGCGTGAAACAGTGCCTCGTTCAGTGATTTATACGCATCGGGAACATCAAAATATTTTCCAACCATACCAATTGTACAGGTCGGCAAATCGTCCGACAAATATTTTTCTATTCTTTGCAATTTTGTCATATCGCCTGCAATCGCCGGCAAACCAAAATGTGCTGCCATAATATCAAAAACTTTTTGCGATTCATAGACAAGTGGAATCTTGTAAATATTATCAACATCCATACTTGTAATAATATTATTTGCCGGCAAATTACAAAACATACCTATTTTTGCACGCTCGTCATCGGTTAACATACGTGGCGAACGCACGAATAACATATCGGCCTGGATACCACTTTCCAGTAATCTACGCACAGACATTTGTGTCGGTTTGGTCTTTAATTCGCCACTTTGTGCCAAAAACGGTGCCAATGTTAAATGTGCAAACATAACATTTCTACGTCCGATATCATTTGCAAACTGACGTATAGATTCCAAGAAAACCGTTCCTTCGATATCACCAACTGTGCCACCAATTTCGCATATAACAAAATCTGTATCCGTTGGGCGGCCGATATATTCTTTGATTTTATTCGTGACATGCGGAATCATCTGAACCGTTGCCCCCAGATAATCGCCACGACGTTCTGCATTTAATACATCCCAATAAATGCGACCACCCGAAACAGAATCATTTCGCGATAGTTTTACCCCCAAGAATCGTTCATAGTATCCAAGGTCCAAATCCGTTTCAAACCCGTCATTTGTCACATAAACCTCACCATGTTGCAGGGGTGACATAGTCCCTGGGTCAACATTTAAATATGGGTCAAATTTACGAACATGAACGGTATAACCGCGAGATTGAAGAAGGGCGCCCAACGATGCCGCCGAAACGCCCTTGCCTAAACTGGAAACAACCCCACCTGTGACGAAAATATATCTGGACATAAGTTTTTCTCCTTATGTATAAATATTGTATAAAATTCCAAATTTTGGCGCAAGCGAAAAAATTATACCAGCACAACCCCAGTGGTAAAATACTATAACAACTTTTCAAAAAATCTTAAAATTTCACGGTTATTAAATTCCAGTGCACGCAG
>CAMYXE010000076.1 GCA_947303165.1 uncultured Pseudomonadota bacterium
CGCTCTTAAAGTTAACAAAGTTCTTGCTGCTGTCGGATGTAAATCTTTCAAGCATAGCCTTAGCGGTCATGGTGGAAGCGTCTACACCTACAACAGTAGCTTCGAAATCACGTCCCACATAAACGTCTGAAAGCCATGAATCCCACTCAACAAGCTTAATTTCAGCGGTTACACCGATTTTCTTAAGCTGCTCTACGATAACCTGTGCGGTATCGATATGAGGCTGGTAGTTGGAAGGAACCTTGATTGCAAAAGAAAATCCGTTTTCGTAGCCGGCTTCTTTAAGTAATTCCTTGGCCTTTTCGATATCGGTGTTGTATACGTCGTTAATCTCCTTAACGAAGTACTTACCGAATGCGGGGAACATTGAAGAACCAAGCTCTGTACCCTTGCCGTCAAAAGCAAAGTCAATGATTTCCTTGGGGTCTACGGCATAGCAAAGTGCCTGACGAACCTTCTCGTTGTTGAAAGGCTCAACAGCGTTGTTTAAGTACATAGCCTGAACAAGGTTCATGGTACCTTCTTCAATGTTGAAGTTGGAATCCTTAAGCTGTAATGCCTGTGAAGCGGTAATACGTGCAAAGAAATCTACGGAACCGCCGAGCAAATCCATTGTGATGGAATCTGCATTGGCACAAACTCAAAAACAATTCGGTAAAGAAGCCATTATGAAAATGGGCGATGGTTCCCAACAGAATATCGAGGCTATATCTTCTGGATCTTTGGGTTTGGATATTGCGCTGGGAATTGGTGGCTATCCACGGGGTCGCATTGTTGAAATATATGGCCCGGAAAGTTCTGGTAAAACGACGCTTGCGTTGCACGCGGTGGCCGAGGCGCAAAAGAAAGGTGGAACATGTGCATACATTGATGCAGAAAATGCGTTGGATCCAAGCTATGCTAAAAAATTGGGTGTAGATGTTGCAAATTTAATTATATCGCAACCCGATTCGGGTGAACAGGCATTAGAAATTGCTGATACTTTGATCAAATCTGGGGCGGTTGATGTTGTTGTTATTGATTCGGTAGCGGCATTGGTGCCAAAGGCCGAATTAGAAGGTAATATCGGTGACAGTTTTGTTGGAACGACCGCCAGGTTGATGTCACAGAGTTTGAAGAAACTTGCTGGATCTGTATCGCGCAGTAATACGTTGCTTATATTCATCAATCAAATTCGTATGAAAATTGGTGTCATGTTCGGTAATCCTGAAACCACAAGTGGTGGTAATGCATTAAAGTTTTATGCGTCAGTTCGTTTAGATATTCGCCGCACAGGTGCAATAAAAGATAAGGAAAATGTTATTGGTAATGAAACGCGCGTCAAGGTTGTTAAAAATAAAGTTGCACCACCTTTCCGGACGGTCGATTTCAAAATTATGTATGGCGAAGGTATTTCCCGTATAAGTGAGATTTTGGATATGGGTGTCAAGTATGACTTTATTGACAAGGCCGGCAGTTTCTATTCGTATAACAATGAACGAATCGGACAGGGCGAAGCCAACGCACGTCAATGGTTGAAAGATCATCCAGAAGCTCAGGCGGAGTTGTTAGAAAAAATTATGGCGCGTGCAAGTGGTATCGCAGAAGAAATGACAACAGGACCGATAGATGATTCTGATGTTTCACCATCTGGTGATGACGAGTAAAAAAAAACAAAAGGGGGACAGATATGAACTTGCAGAGAATATTGAACTTATCAGATATTGTATTGCGGGGACATATATTAAATTGGTTTTGGCGTTCGCGTGCAAAACGTCGCGAGGTCAGAAGCAGCATTCTGTCTAGTGTATTGCCGCGTTATTTTAAAAGATATTTGCCTGCGGCGGCCGCTATTCCGGAACGTAATGTAATCCAAGACGATAAAAATGAAAAAATTTTTACACTTTGGTTGCAGGGTGAAGATAAGGCGCCACCATTGGTTAAGGCCTGTTTCCGCAGTATTCGTAAGAATTGTAAGCAAGAATTGGTTGTGTTGGATGAAAATACGATTTTTGATTATATAACGTTGCCCGAAGAAATTATGGCCAAACGACGTGCTGGAAAAATTAAGCATGCGCACTTTGCGGATATTTGTCGTGTAGAATTGTTGTATGAACATGGTGGTTTTTGGTTAGATTCAACAGATTTTGTGACGGGGCCAATTCCAGATTGGATAGTAAAGGAAGATTTCTTTGTTTATTTGGCCGGCCAAAATGTAGGTAGCCCATACAGCTATATGCAAAATTGTTTTATCCGTGCACGTAAAGGTGCATATTTGTTGGATGCGTGGCGGGCGATGATACTTGATTTCTGGATACACGAAGATCATAATTTTGATTATTTTATGCATCAATTGATTTTTAAAACATTGGTGCATAATGATCCGCGAGCAATAGAATATTTTGCCAAAATGCCACATGTTGATCAGGATCCAACGCATGCACTTTGGTGGGGTTATGGGGCCCAGCCGTTTAATCAAGAAGTATTTGACCGAGTAACGTCTGGTGCGTTTTTTCAAAAAACAACTTATAACAGTCCCTGGGTTAAGCATATTCAGCCAGGAACTTTTGCGGATGTTATGGTTAATAAAATGTAAGGAAGGATTATGCCACAAATATCAGTTATCATTCCAATATACAATGCGGCTAGATATTTAGCGAGATGTTTGGAAAGTATTGTCAAGCAAACTTTTAAAGATATAGAAATCATTTGTATTAATGACGGCAGTTCAGATAATAGTGGAAAGATATTATCAGAATATGCCAAACGTGATGATAGATTTATCATTATAGATAAGCAAAATGCTGGTGTGTCCGCGGCACGTAATGACGGAATAAAACACGCAACTGGCGAATATATTCATTTTATGGATGCAGATGATTTTATTGATTCTGGTTATTACGAGAAGATGTTCTTGGGCTCGAATCGGACGTCGGCGGATATTGTATGTAGTGGTTTTGTGACAGATACCAAATATGCGCGCAATCTAAGGTATGCCACCAATTTTGTTAAATATAGATTGCGTGACAAGTTACGCTATTCATATGCGTTTACTGATGGCTTTGTGTGGCGGTATTTGTTTAAACGTGAACTGTTAGTAAGAAATAATTTGTGGTTTGATACAAATATGATTTCCCAGGAAGATGCGATTTTTGTGTTAAAGGCAATTTATGCTTCTTGGGCTATGTCGTTTGTCCCAGATACTTATTATCATTATATGTTCAACGAGGCATCCGCGCTGCACGCACGTGACACAGAGCATCATAGAAAAATTAAAGAACAATACCAAATTGGTAAAAAGTTCAAAATGGATTTTGCGCGGCGTAATGATGTGTATTGGTTATGGCGTTGGCGTAAGTTTTTGCGTAGAATTGGATAGAAAGACAGGAAAATACCTATGGCAGCGATATCTATAATAATACCGATGTATAATGTCGAAAAATATTTGCGGCGGTGTTTGGATAGTGTCGTGGCCCAAACTTTTACTGATTGGCAAGCAATATGTGTTGATGATGGAGGCCCCGATAAGTCAGGGCAGATTGCCGAAGAATATGCCGCGCGTGATTCTCGATTCATAGTTGTTCATAAAAAAAATGGTGGTTTGTCCGATGCGCGTAATGCGGGTTTTCCACATGCGACTGGTGAATATATTATGTATCTTGACAGTGATGACTTTATTCATCCTCAGACCATGGAAATTGCATATTACATGGCACAACGTGATAATTCAGATGTTGTATCTTTTGCATATGACAGAATTTATCGCCCGCGTTTGATGGTCAGGCATTTTTTAAAATTAGATACGGATAATGTTATTCCATGGGGTATAAACAAGAGATACAATTTAAATAAAATAAAAACTCGGATGACAGATGATGTATTTGAGTATGCTACGGAATCTGCACATAATGTCGGTAATAAAAATCGTCGGTGGTTAATTAAACATTGTCAGGTATGGAAGAATTTATATCGGCGTGATTTAATTGCAGATACCCCATTTATCAAGGGCATATTGTTTGAAGATTATTTTGAAAAATATT
>CAMYXE010000077.1 GCA_947303165.1 uncultured Pseudomonadota bacterium
ATTTTTGTGCCTGTATCAGATTGTTGACCACCGCGTGTAATTGCCAGTGAATAAAAATCACTTGCCGAACCATCACCATACAAAATTGTAGATGGATATTTCCATGTCATTGCGGAACCAACCTCGAATTGTGTCCAATCAAGACGTGCGTTCTCGTAGCACTTGCCACGTTTTGTCACAAAATTTAATATGCCTGTATTGTTATATTCGTTTTGCGATGGGGGATCACCCGCATACCAATTTTGAACGGTTGCATATTTGACATGCGCATTTGGGCGAACAATGATTTCGACAACACCGCTGTGCAATTGATGGTTGGGGCGACGGGGGGCACTGCAACCTTCCATATAACTAAGTTTTGAACCAGAATCCGCGATAATAAGTGTTCGTTCAAATTGTCCGATTTTTGCGGTTTCAATTCTAAAATAACTAGCCAGGTCAATTGGACATTCGGTGTTTGGCGGAATATATACGAAAGTCCCATCTGAAAATACCGCTGAATTTAGTGCGGCAAAAAAATTATCCGTTGGTGGAACAACTGTGCCAAGGTATTTTTTGACTAATTCAGGGTATTGCTTAACGGCGTCAGAAAACGATAGGAATATAATGCCGCGTGCCGCCAATTCCGTCGTATACGATGTGTGAACAGACTCGCTATCTATGACTGTATCGGTTGCCATTCCTAAAAGGGCACGTTGTTCACTCTCAGGCAAACCCATCTTTTCATACGTTTCCTTTAAATCGCTATTATCTATTGGGTTTGGTGTATTGTAGTAATTTAATTTTGAATAGTCTATTGGCGCATAATCTATCTCTGCCCAATGTGGTTCTTGCATTTTTTCCCATGCGCGCAATGCCGACAACCGCCATTCTGTTAACCATTCTGGTTCACCGCGTTTTTCGGATATTTCGCGAACAAGATCAGCGGTCGGTCCGTTCATTAGTCGTTTTCATCCGTGGTTGCAAGCTGGTATGCCTGGGTAAAAAATGTAAGCGATTGGCCCAGCAGACCGTTAATAAATGTCGTTGTTAATATACCGTCTGGTTCAGTTGTGTTTAAATGATTAAGTAAATTTTCAGCACGGTTCATGTAATTTGATACATTACGTTTTACATTTGCGTCTAATTTAATCGCACGTCGCAATTGTTCCATAACAAATGGGTTTTTTGCATATTCATCTAACATGCCACCCAATGTTCGCCATAATGGGTGCTCTGACGTGTTTCGTGGCATAATATTTAATGCGGCCAAAATGGGTATCAGATTTTGTAACAAATCTTGGTATATCATTTCAGCATGTTCGGCCACGGCGTTTGTCGCAGATTTGTTTTTTAAAAGACTTTGAATCTTTACAATCAAATTATATTGATATGAAATGTTTTTATCTATTGTTCCAATATGGCGATACATTATTATTTCAAATATCAGGACAATAACACCAATGAAAATAGAAATTCATAATAATATCAATAAAACAACGTCATTCATATCGTGTCTCCTTGTAGATTGTTTTGTTAAAGTATAACATACTTTTTCCGATTCGTATCATAAAGTTGAAATAAATTGTAAAAACTATTAAGAAATGCATTTTTAGGTCTTGCACAGATTCGGTCAAATTGTTATAATGACCAATGTAAAGAGAAAATATCAGGAAAGGAAGACCTATGTTTCGTAAGATTTTAATTGCTGCAATGCTTGCAACTGCCGCAGGATACTGCTTTGCAGGGACTGATTTGCCCCAGGTTGTGACATCAGAAGTTTTTTATGATAGGGAAGAGGATAACAACGAAAATACAGTTGTTCAGGAAAATAATTACCAAGATGATTATCAAGAGGTTGCTTATGTGGCACAGACACCAACAGAAATTCCTGCGTGGCCATTGGCTGGTTCTGATGCTGATGTGACGGTATCTTGCGATACAGGTGTGTGTTCTAAATCTGCTAAATCCGACAATATAAAAATTGTTTCCAAAATAGGGTCTGATTTGGTAGTAGAAAATAATATTAACTTGGGTGCACGTGCCGGTACTGGTTGGTCTGGTGGTGCAAATATGTTGCATGGAAATCAGGTTCCTGCTGGGTTTGATTATGGTTGCGAACGTGGTGCAGAAATGCCGTTGTTGCAACGCGAGATGTTGGAAGATGATGGTGGGGTTGTGTTGTCGGCTTCGCGTAGTGGGCGGGGGGCGTGTGCACGTTATGCTGATGGTTATGATGCATATTTGGCGCGTAATGGTATGGTCGAAAAAACAGCCACGGGTGATATTGTTACTGGTGCGGGCGTTGTAAGTGTTGACCGTAATGGTGTTGTTAGTGTCAAAGGTATAGAGTCACAGGATACGTTATTGGTTGCAGGCGATACAGAAATAGCTGTTGATTTGTCCGCAGATGCGGAACCAGGACGGGATATTCCAGACCAAGTTCGTTCATGGGTTGTAGCAAGTGGTCAAACCTTGCGTGAGGTTTTACAATCGTGGTGTGATAAAGAAGGTTGGGATTTGGTTTGGGCGACTTCTCGTGAATATCCAATTCAGGCGAGCGCGGTGTTTAAAGGGCGTTTTGTTGATGTTGCATCTGCGGTGGTGCGCAATTTTGGACGTGCTATTCCAGTGCCTTATGCGAAGTTTTATAAAGGCAACCGCGTGTTGGTGGTATCTACGACTGAAGAGTAGTTTTTATATATAGTAGGAGATAAACATATGACTAATTTTACAAAAACTTTTGCCACATTGGTTTCGGTGTTGATTTTGAGCGGTTGCGCCCATAAAGATTCTGCCAAAGTTTCTGCATCTGTTGACCAGGATTTTGTGAATGTTTATGATGCGTTTGAAATGGCAAAAAACCCGCGCGCCAAGGTAACTAGCAGTGATACCGTGTCAATGTCCGAAGGTGTTTGGCTGGGTGATCAGTCTATGTTGGTTGAACATAAAAATGATTTGCCAAAACAGTATGAAAGCGACGCAGGAGTTACCATTTTATTAAATGAGCCAGTGACTTTACAAGTTTTAGCCAATGACATAAATTCTATAACACGTATCCCTGTTAAGATAGATAGTCAGGTCGCACAAGAGAAATTGAAAAAAACGATGAATATTGCGTATACTGGTAAATTATCTGGGTTGTTGTCTCAGGTCGCTACGGATTTAGATTTATTATGGTATTATGATAAGACTTCTATTGTATTTTATGAGACAGAAACAAAAACCTTTACGTTGTATGCGTTGGGAACAGACGTTTCTTATCAGTCTTCGGTCCAAACCGATGATGGAAATCAGGTATTGTTAGAAACAAATTTAAAGGAATGGGACGAAGTTGAAAATACTTTGGCGTCTATTATTGGTAAATCTGATAATGCTAATTTCACTGTATCGCGCAGTTTAGGAACGATAACTGTGACAGCACCACCATCTGTATTGGCGCGTGTTGGTGATTATATTGCACGTCAAAATAAACGGTTGTCTCAATTGGTCACAATAGATGTTAAAGTATTGCAAGTTTCTATATCTAATAATTCTGCGTTTGGTTTGAATTTGGCGGCTGCAATTAATTCGGTTTCGGGATTGAATATTGTTGCCAATCCAAAGAATAACCTTGCGTCTACCGAATCTAGCTCTATGAATATCGCTGTGTTATCGAATACGGTTTCTGCGGCAACAGGTATGACGCATATGGAAAATGGGACCGCTGTGTCTGGTGCGTATACTCAAAATCAAATAAATAATGGATCGTTATCGGCGCTTGCAGGCAGTACCGCTTTGATAGAAGCGCTTGCAAAACAAGGAAAGGTTTCGTTGGTAACGAATGTTGGTGTAACAACGCGTAATAATCGTGTTGCCCCAGTAAATAACACCAAGAGTACAGGTTACATTAAACGTTTCGAATCGCGTAACTTTACTACGGTTGAGTCCAGCACTGTTGATCAGGATAATTTGGAAACAGGCTTCTCGATGCAACTGTTGCCGAATATTTTGGAAAATGGCAAGATATTGTTGTTATTTAGAATGACTGTTCGTGA
>CAMYXE010000078.1 GCA_947303165.1 uncultured Pseudomonadota bacterium
GGCGCGGTCAATTGGCCATCGGCACCAATATTCAATATAACAGTTGGATATTCGCAATCAACGGAAAATTAGTTTATGATGAAAACCCAATTGGTAATTCTGGCGACGGCGTTTCCGCCGGTGCAGGAATCAGTTATGATTTGCTGAATTACACATTATCATTATCTTATATATTTTCAAATACTGGTATATGGCATCATGACATAGATAATTATATTGACCATACAACGGTCGCATCATTTAGGTATAAATACAGCAAGTATGTCGATGGTTGGACATCCGTTGGCATGAGCCGCAGCGAACCATTCTTGGCCGCCGGTTTGCGTGTGACATTTTAGCTTGTTATTTTTGACTATTTGCTATTTTTGTGATACAATTGCTTTCGCGAGAGAGATTTTTTATATGTAAAACATACAAAGGAGATAGATTATGCCAGATAAGACGAATGTATATAAAGAAGCCACAAAAGAAGTCGATGATAAATCAAAAAAATCACCACACGAAACCTTACTTGCAATAAAAGAAGGATTGAAAGAGATGTTGAAACAGGTGGAAGAGATGTTAGCGCGGGACTATGATTGGGAGAAAAAGTCTGAGCACGATATCGTTCATCAACAAATCGATGACGCGCGTTGGCGGCATTAAAAAAACGCCTCTTGTCGAGGCGTTTTTTTATTGTGTTTACTGTAATGCTTCAATCAACTTTTGTAATCTTTCGGCATTTTCAGTATCGTTAAGCGATGCGGATATCGCATATGCAGATTCCAAATCTGTTTTCGCCGCCGCCGCATTACCAATATTAAGATTTAATCCAGCAGACTTTTCAAAATATGTCATAGCACGCATAGATAAATCTTCTTTTTGTTCCATTGTCGTATTACCTTGAATCTGTTCAGAAATAACACGTATTGCCGCAGTGTAATCGTTAATCGCATTGCCATATTCACCAAGCGCAGTATATGCCTCGGCACGTTCTGCATAAACATTTGGCGAAATTACACCTTCGGGGCGCGCAAGCGAATTGGTATAATCTGCAACAGCACCTTCCCAATTCTTTAACCACAAATTCAACTGACCACGTTTCGCATATAAATCACGCATTTGTAAAACATCGTTTGGTTTCGCTGCGTATGTTGCAAGTGCACTATTAAGATCATTCATCGCAGACTTGAAATCCTCTAAACGCGTATTCAATAACGCACGGTCATAATAAGCGATTGAATTCGTTTCATCAATTGATATTGCAGAATTAAAATCTTCCATCGCAAGTTTATATTCACCATTTTGCATATATGTTTCACCACGCAAAATATATGCTTCGACCATATCTGGTGCCGCAGTTATTGCCGCAGTTAAATCTGTAACCGCCGCGTCCATATTTCCGGCCAAAATTTCACTTTTACCATGGGTATAGTAATCATTCGCACGCATTAATTGTTCTTCGACTATTGCGCCATTCGCAGATTGATGTGCCTTAAATGGTGCGTGACTGCGTCCCAAAATATAAAACGTTGCCGCAATAAAGAACAAAATAATAAACCAATAAACGTAAATCGACATTGACCATGACGAACCATGATGCGTTGAACGCTCAGAAGTTTTAATTTTGACGCCACGAACAGCCGCTGTTTTGGTTTGTGTCTTTTTAACAATTTTCTTCTTCATGTGAAATCTCCCTTCCTTATGATTGGATTATAGAGAAGATTTTATAAGCACGTCAATTGTTTTTTCATCTAATTCGATTATTTTTCCAACTGGAATATTTTTTATACTAACAGGCCCATACATTATGCGATGCAACGTACGCACAGGCAAACCACAAGCTTTTAATACAATACGAATTTCATTTTTTTTACCTTCGGTAATTGTAATTCGCAAACGTTTGTCTGACATAACCTCTATTTTCATAGGGCGATATTTTATTCCATCAATCGTGATTCCACTGCGCGCTTTGTCCAATCGTGACAAGTTGGTTCCAATAACATCGGCAATATAGGTGCGTGAAATATTCGAATCAGGTTGGGTTAATTTGCGTGCCAACAACCCATCATTTGTCATCAATAATAAACCAGTAGTTTTGTAGTCAAGTCGCCCAACATAACGCAAATTTTTATACTCATCTGGCAGCACATCATATATCGTCTTGCGTCCACGTGGATCGTGTGTTGTGGTCATCGTATTAATTGGTTTATGAAACGCATAAACTTTTATGTCTTTGCGTTGCTCGATACGTTTACCATCAAACATGATTTCATCATCACTATCAACAAAATGCACAGGGGTTTTTATAACTTCCCCATTAACCGAAACACGACCCGCTGCAATCATTTGTTCCGCGACACGACGCGATAATATGCCACTGTCGGCAATAAATTTTGCAATTCTTATTTTCATTTTATAATCTTTTCAATTGCTATTACCGCCGCAAGTTCTGCACGTAAAATTGTTAACCCAAGCGACACAGGAATCGCGCCCGAGGCATCCAACGCCTCAAATTCTGCATCAGAAAAACCGCCTTCGGGTCCGACAAGAATTGCTGACGAATCTTGTGGAATATTTGGTTTTGACTTATCTACATATGCGAATCTTTCATCCGCGAAGCAAAGTCCATTCAAATCCAATTTGCTAAATGGGATTGGCGTAGAGATTTCTGGAACACTATTCCGATTTGATTGTTCAGATGCCTCGATTGCGATTTTTTTCATACGTTCCCAATTTACATGATTATTAACCGCGCGTTCCGTAATAACTGGTTGAAAACGGGCAATTCCCATCTGTGTAGCCATATTTATCAAATCATCAGTCCGTTTAATTGGTGCGAAATACAGTGTAATATTGTTTGACGGGTCAGTATGTTCTGTTTTGCCTAAAACCATGATATTTTTGTTATCGCCCATTAGCGTGGCATTAAACTCATTACCATTTCCGAAAACCAAACAATTTTTTGTCCGCATAACATGCCCAAGGTAATGTGCAATTTCATTGCTTATTGGAAAAACGTCACCAACCTTGATATTTCTATCGATAAAAATGCGTGGAATATTTTTCATTAAAATATAATTTCCATACTTTATCAATTTACTTTTTTCTGATATAATCATAGCACGATGGTTGAAAAGTTCAAGGTTTTATCTGCAGGCGGTGATAGCAAGGGTTTGAATATATTCAAATCCAGTGCCTATAAAGAACACGAACAAACACCAATGGCTCAGGCTTTTTGGGCAATACGTTGGGCGATTGGCGTGTGGATTGCATGTGCGATTGCATTTGTCTTTGCGTTTGTATTAGAACATATTTGGCGGTATGGCTGGTCTGATGCAACAGCAGTTTGGACGAAAGTATATTTTATTAATGCGATAAAAACAGCGGGCATGTCAGTAGTTGCAGAAATTCCAGATTGGTGTATTCGTTGTATAATGCACCCAGATTTTGCATGTATTGTTCCATTTTTCCCAATCATCGCGTTTTTCACACTAAACGATGATATGTTGAAAAAAGAATTTAATCCGCATGGCAAAAAGAAATATGATGAAAAATCTTCGCGCGAAGCGAATGAAACAGATGTCAAACAAATGGGGCTGTTTGGAGGATTTATGATGGTTCTTGGATATTTCAAGAAAAAACCATTAAAACTACCAAAAACATTGTCTGTTTTATGTTTAGCGCCTCCAGGAACCGGTAAAACCGAAGGTATCGTGATGCCCACAATTTATGGATGCCCCGAAGTATCAATGATTATTAATGACCCTAAACCAGAATTGGACTGGAAATCTAGTGGATATCGTTCAGAAAAGGTTGGTCCAGTGTTTATCATGGATTGGGGTGGTCAAGACGAACCAGAAAAGGGTATTTATTACCCTTCGTGGAATCCATTGTCACCAGGCCACATACCGTTTGCCACAGAACAACGCGAATTGTATGTAGATTATATCTGTGATGTGTTGGTTCCCGACGCGGTAGGCAGCAGCGCC
>CAMYXE010000079.1 GCA_947303165.1 uncultured Pseudomonadota bacterium
CCGACGGCCAACAAACAAATTACGCTTGTATATCTTGGAAATTTCATCTCTCTACTCCTCTACACGATGCATCTATCGCGTGTATTATATCATAAAAAAAGATTAAAAAAAATTATTATCTTATTCGGCAGATTTTAACCCAGCGCGGATTGGTGCCATCGTTGCAACACGACCACGAATAACGTCATTTAAATTCGCATTTGTCATATCAGCCGCATATTGAATTGCATTTGCAAAGGCCAGCGCATCAGAATTACCATGTGTTTTTACCGCAAAACCATTAAGCCCCAAAAATGTTGCGCCTGCATATGAACGTGGGTCTATTTTATGTTTTAATCTTTTGAATACATGCACCAAGAAAAACGCGCCAATAACCGCAAGAAAAGATTTCTTCATGTTTTCGGTAATAACACGCTTAATAAGTTTCGCCGTTCCTTCGACCGTTTTCAACACGATATTTCCAGTAAAACCATCTGTGACAACAACCTGAACACGACCGGCACTAATATCAGTTGGCTCAACAAACCCAAGGTATTCATACGGCAATTCATCACGATGTTCTGTTAATACTTTATTCAGGCGTTGCAAAGTTTCATTGCCTTTGGTTTCTTCTTCACCTATATTCAACACCCCTAACTTTGGACGTGTCATTTTTCCTATGATTTCAGCATAAACACCGCCCAAAATTGTAAAATCAAATAAATTTTCCGCATCACATTGAACGTTTGCACCCAAATCCAGAACGACCACACGTGAATCCCCTGCACCAGACGGCAACATTGTTGTAATTGCTGGGCGTGATATACCTTCGATTGTTTTTAATGCCAATTTTGAAAGTGACATCAAAACACCGGTATTTCCCGAACTTACCACCGCGGCCGAATTACCTTCGCGCACATCTTTGATAGCCATATACATTGATGTATCCTGGGCATGACGAATGACGTCGCGAATTTTGTCGGTTCCACGAATTACATCGGGGGCGTTAATGATTGTCGCATTGCGCGCAACACGCGGATAGCGCGATAACATTTTGCGCAATTTTTTTTCATCACCAAATACACGAAATGTCACAGACGATTCACCATGTTGATACAAGAATTGATTCATTCCACCAAGCACGGCACCGGGGCCCTTGTCGCCCCCCATGGCATCAATAGCAATAATTTTTTTATCGTCTGGCATAACATATAAAAAATGCAGACACGCATGCATGCATACAATATCTGCAATATTTTGTTTATTTATTATTTTGCACCGCACGCAGGACATACGTGGTGTGGACGTTTCTTTTCGCCGCATGTTTTGCAAACACCGCATGGCATGACAGACAATGCATCATGGCTGCGACGTTGTGCACCGCGGGCTTTACTGGTTTTACTTCTTGGGACTGCCATTTTTCTATCCTTTTTATTTTTCTTCCGTTTATTTTATTATAATATCTAACTTTTGCAAGAAAAACTTTATTCTTTGCTAGCTTAATCGGTGGATGGCGCAGGAATGCGCCACCCGCCCTAGATTACAAATCCAACAATTGTTGATGTTCGCCACCTTCGCGTGCAATGCGTTCGGCTTTCTCTTCGGCCTTGGCAATTTCACGCACACGGCGGACATATGCACCTGTTCCAATTGGTATCAAACGACCAACAATCAGGTTTTCATTTATACCAACCAATTTATCGGTTGAACCATTGATTGCTGCATCAACCAAAACCTTGGTTGTTTGTTGGAACGATGCGTTGGATATAAACGAACGTGTAGTAAGTGACGCACGGGTTAATCCAACCAACACCTGGGATGCAACCGCCGGACGTCCACCATCATGAACGACACGTGCATTTTCTTCTTCGAAATCAACACGGTCAACGACATGGCCGGTCAAGAAGCCTGTATCACCCGGATCAGTAATTTCAACACGACGCGTCATTTCACGTATCAAAATTTCAATATGCTTGTCGTTGATGGACACACCCTGCAGGCGGTAAACCTGTTGAATCTGTTCGACCATAAATGTCGCCAATGCCTTTTGACCAAGGATGCGCAAAATATCCTGGGGCACCGGGTCACCGTCGACCAATTTATCCGCCTTTTTCACGACATCACCGCTGCGCACCAACAGGTTTGTTCCCTTTGGCACCGCATATTCAACTGGAACGGTTCCGTCATCAGGTTCGATACGAACAATGATTTTCGATTTCGCATCTTCCAGTTCAACAGTTCCATCAATTTCTGCCAATAATGCCGGATTTGACGGACGGCGAACTTCCAATAATTCTTCAACACGTGGCAGACCGCCGGTAATATCGCCCGTACGTTTTGCCTGAACAGGTATACGTGCCAAAACATCACCCGCCGCAACTGTTGCACCATTTGCAACCATAAGCACAGAATGTATCGGCAACAGGTATTCTGCAACTTTTTTGCCACCCAGTGACAAAACGTCGCCTTTTTCGTTAACCAGTCTGATTGCCGGTTGCAATGCTTTCTTTGTATTTGTCTTCCAATTAATCACTTTGCGCGAAACGATACCGGTCATAGAATCAACTTCTTCTTGGAATGAAACATTTTCAATCAAGTCATTGAAGTTCACAATACCATCTTTTTCCGCAATGATTGTATTGGAATATGGATCCCATTCTGCAACCTTGGCACCCTTTTCAACCTTGTCACCATCGTTTACAATCAACATAGATGCATACGGCAACGCACAACTGAACAATTCGTCGCCCTTGTCTGATACGATTGAAACCTTGCCATTACGTGACAGAACAACAACACGGCCTACGGAATTCTTAATCGTATTCACACCGGTCAATTTGATTGTTCCTGCGACAGGCACTTCGATATAATGGCTTTCGGCACCACCAGACGCAATACCACCAATGTGGAAGGTCCGCAACGTCAACTGAGTTCCAGGTTCACCAATGGACTGACCAGCAACGACACCGACAGCTTCACCAACATGAACCAATGATTGACGTGACAAATCCATACCATAGCATTTTGCACACAAACCATCACTGCAACATGTCAACACACTGCGCACATCTACGCTTGGCAAACCAGATTCATTGATTTGACGTGCCGCAACTTTGGTAATCAACTCGCCTGCAGGAACAATGACTTCCTTGGTAATTGGATGTATAATATCGTGTGCCGCTGTACGACCCAACACTACGTCACCAAGTGGTACGGACAATGTGCTGCCCTGGTAAACTGGTTTTGCAGTGATATATTCTTTTGTTCCGCAATCGTGTTCCGTAATTACTGTGTTCAATGCCAAATCGACCAAACGACGTGTCAAATAACCCGCCTGAGCAGTCTTCAACGCGGTATCGGACAAACCTTTACGCGCACCGTGGGTTGACGTAAAGTATTCGGCCATTGTCAAACCTTCTTTAAAGTTTGAAATAATCGGAACTTCGATAATAGAACCATCTGGCTTCTGCATCATACCACGCATACCTACCAACTGTTGAATCTGATTCTTGGAACCACGAGCCTTGGAATCTGCCATCATGTAAATAGAATTCCAATTGTTGCCTTCGGATTTACCAAGTGCCGCATATGCCATCTTACCAAGATCAGCCGTTGTCCGTTGCCACATGTCAATCAATTTGTTGTAACGTTCACCACTGGACAGCAAACCGTTTTGATATTGTTCTTCGATATCAGCGGCGGCCTTTTCAGCGGCGGCAATCATTTCTTGTTTTTCTTCTGGAATAACGACGTCGTCAAAGCCAATGGAAATACCACTGCGTGCCGCCTGTTCGAATCCAGTATTCTTTAATGCGTCGGCAAGCAAAATCATTGCCTTGTCACCGCAACGTTCATACGTCACAGAAAGCAAAGATTCCAAATCACCACGTCCCATAACTTTGTTTACCAAATCAAACGGC
>CAMYXE010000080.1 GCA_947303165.1 uncultured Pseudomonadota bacterium
AATCCTATCGCAATTCGTGTGCAAGCCATTGTGCAATGTCGTTCGTGGGGCGTGCCCTAAACGACAAGAAATTAAAACGCGTTCTGCGACATTTTTTGTGCTGAATAATGGCAGTATATGAAATCCGCCGCAATGGTGTCGGTTCATTTCTGCAAGGATATTGGTTGTTTCCGTAGCGTCAACAATTGTAATAAATGTGCCATTTGGACGAACACGTGCGACACAGTGCCGAACCCATGCTATTAAATCGGCGTTGTGGTGTGCGTTATGTATTGCGGGTGTGCCTTTGAAATATGGTGGATTAGTTATTACCAAATCAAAAGTTTCTGATGTTTTCCATTTTGTGATATCTGCGTTTATAAACTTTGCTGTTTGATTATTTAATGCAAAATTATCTTGTGCGGCATCTAACATAATTTGAGAGTTGTCCAATACGGTCATATCTATATTTGGCATACGTGCCATCAGGCACAGGGCCACTGCGCCCGTGCCAGTACCAACATCCAAGACTTTTTTGGGGTGGCCATCAACAAATGCGGCAAGCCATACCGCATCAGATGTTGGGTTATATGGACCGCGTAATATTTTTACACGACCGCCCATAATAGTAAAAACTTCTTGTTTTTCAGTCACGCCTATATAATAATTCATTAAAATAAAAAGGCAAGTCTATGTTTGATGAAACGTTAGTTGTGGCAAGCGCGGTTAGTGCATTTAATAATATGGCGGTGGCAACACCTGTATTTCTGTGGAACGCGGTATTATGTTTGCCGATTTTTGTTGGTATTTATTTGTTTGTACGCAATTTTTCTGATAAATTCGGAATACAATCATACGTTACAATTCCGCGGATGTCGTTTTGGACAGTACTTATGACGGCCCTTTGGGTTGTGCTTATGGGCGGAAATTATGCGGTGTTGCGGGACGGTGTTTCGCTTTTACCATGGTTAACAGGTGCTATTTTGTTTGTCGCATCTATATATATCGGTATTAATACACGTGTAATTGCCCTGCCCGTATGGTATGGTTCGCAACGGGTTTCCAAACGTAATCGTTGGCTTATAAATCTTGCTGTATTATTAGTATGCCTTGTTCCAGTTGGACTAAGTGGGCTTATAAACTGGTGGGGACCAATTTTGCAAGTTTTAGCCGTTATATTCGGTTTGTTGCTGGGCAGATACAGCGGACGTCAAATGCGCTCGACAACGAGTACATTGATGGTTATATTCGGTACTGCGGTCGCCATATTGATGCAACCAGAACTTTGGCGGTTTGGCCAATTAGGGAATTTAACACCGGCACATTTATTGGGTATTTTGTCGGTTGGAATCTTTATCGCAATTGCGATGGCGTTACACATTGTATCGCCACGTGGTCGTATTCATCAAAGTGCATATGTTAAATTGAAATGGTTGATGCGATTCGTGACATTGCTGTGCGCGGTTTTATTTTGCTTGACCGAGGCTGTGCCTATATTTATTGCTACGGTTGTTGCTATGTTTATTTTGGTGGGTATGTCTGTTTGGCATGCACACGAAATTAAGGCTGAATTACCTGGGACTTTTTTTGCATGGTCAATCATTTTGTTTGGAATCTTAATTGGGGTGCCAACAATTGCAGCAATTGGGATTACATGGATTGCAATTCCGTCAAATAAGTTTCATGGCGGTTTCCAGTTTTTGTTATAATTGGTTATATAATTTGAGTGTAAATCTTGTCTGTCATATTGTATCATGCGGTAAATAATATTATAAAACACAGGTGATTTATATGACAACGACGATACATCCTAGTGCCATTGTTCATGAGGGGGCGGTTTTAGGCACAGATTGCAAGATTGGCCCGTTTTGTATTGTGGGACCAAACGTTGTGCTGGGCGACCGCGTAGAATTGGTTTCAAATGTTGTAATTGAAGGTAAAACGTCCATTGGCGACGATTCTATTATTTACCCGTTTGCGGTCCTTGGTGTTATGAGCCAGGATTTAAAATGGCAAGATGAATCTGCAATGACTGGTTTGCGCATCGGCAAGCGTTGTCGTATTCGTGAATATGTGACGATTCATTCTGGAACACCGGCATCAGACGGAACCGTAGTTGGTGATGATTGTCAGATTATGGTTAATGCACATATCGGCCATGATTGTAAAATAGGAAACAGTGTGGTTATGTCTAACCTGGTCCAGGTTGCCGGCCATGTTGAGGTTGAAGATTTCGTGATTTTATCTGGCGATGTCATGGTGTTACAGTTTTCACATATTGGTCGAAACGCATTTGTTGCGGGGATGTCTGGTGTCGCAAATGATATTTTGCCATATGCTATATACGAAGGGCCGCGCGCCAAATATCGCACAATCAATCGTGTTGGATTGATGCGCCATGGTTTTACGAACGAAGACATGCATGCAATTCACAAAGTTTATTCGGCGGTATTTAATGAAACAGGCGACACAGTGACAGAGCGTTTAGCCCGCGTTCGTAAAGAAGTAAAGAATAATAAATATGCAATGGATGCGATTGATTTCATAGAAAATCGTGCAAAGCGCGGCATTGGTACATCAGAAAATGCAGAATAAAAAAATTCGTATATTTATCATTGCTGGCGAAGTCTCAGGCGACGCCCTTGGGGCACGCATTATGCGGCAAATGGGTGATTGTGCAGATTTTGTTGGAATTGGTGGGGCGGCGATGACCACATGTGGGTTGCGTTCTATATTTCCAATGTCGGACTTATCTGTAATGGGAATAATTGAAGTTTTGGCACATGCGCGCACATTAACACGTCGTATAAACGACGCAGTAAACGCGATTTTAAGAGAAAAACCAGATATTGTTTTGACAATTGATTCGCCGGGGTTTGCACGTTCTGTGATATCTAAATTGCGTAAAATGCCTGCGGGTCAGGAATTAATTGCGAACGGTTTGCGTTTTCATCATGTTGTTGCGCCCCAGGTTTGGGCATGGCGGCCAGGACGTGCAAAAAAGTATGCGCGCGTATTTGATAAATTATATGCTTTTTTTGATTTCGAAGTGCCTTATTTCACTAAATATGGGCTGTCGACGATTGCGGTTGGACATCCTATTGCGGAAAACTTGGTCGGCGCAAGTCGTGAAAAAGTGAAAGAAAAAATAATATCGATTGTCCCCGGCAGTCGTATGAGCGAAGTAAAACGTTTGATACCCATATTTCGTGATGTCGTTGAAAAAATCAGTAAAAATGATGAATATAAGTTTGTAATACCTGTGGTAGAAACGACGGCAGAATATGTTAGAAATGAAATAAAACAATGGAAAGTCAAACCAGAAATTATTGATGGGGGTCGGCGATATAACCTGTATAAACAGACACACGTTGCCGTTGTGGCCAGCGGAACCGTTTCCGCCGAATTGGCGATGTTGCATGTTCCCACAATTGTTACATATAAAATGAACGCGATAACATATTGGTTGGCACGTTTGGCCATTCGTGTTAAATGGGTTTCGTTGGTAAATATCTTGTTGAATCGTGGGGTATATCCCGAATGTCTTGGTGGTGCGGCAACGGCCGATAATATAGTTCGTGAATTTAATAAAATGATTACCGAATTGTCCAAGGCGGATAATATGTGGACGCGTTCCAATGGCGTGCCCAGTAAAATTATCGCCGATGACATAACTTCATGTATTAATTAAATTCCCTCTGGCAGGTCTGATGGAATATCCCCTGTGTCACACGTTGAGTTTGGATTAAGAATGTCTGGATCGCTTGGATTATAGTTTGGATCGCTTGGGTCGTATGGAACGTGTTGCTTATCCAGTGGACATAC
>CAMYXE010000081.1 GCA_947303165.1 uncultured Pseudomonadota bacterium
AATATACTGGTGCTGTTGCGTTTTTCAGTCTTGAAATGGGTGCGTCTGAACTTGCCGCACGCGTACTTTCTTCACAATCGCGCATACCTGCATCAGCAATGCGTGAAGGTTCGGTGACTGATGAAGATTTTCTTAAAATGACCCAATTTTCTGATGCTATTAGCAAAATACCATTGTGTATTGATGACACACCAAGTATGTCTGTCCCAATGATTCGTACACGCGCACGGCGTTTGGCCCGCAAATATCACGGCATTGCCCTGATTGTCGTCGACTATTTACAATTGATAACTTCACCAGGTGGCAAAAATAAAGATAATCGTGTTCAGGAACTTTCCGAAATCACACGCGGTTTAAAAATGTTGGCCAAGGAATTAAATGTTCCAGTGGTGGCCTTGTCACAACTATCACGTACCGTGGAAACACGTGATGATAAACGGCCACAATTGTCGGACTTGCGTGATTCCGGGTCTATTGAACAAGATGCTGACATTGTCATGTTTACTTATCGCGAGGAATATTATCTGCAAAATCGCGACCCATCGCACAGGTTATCAAATACCCCAAATGAAAAATCTGTTGGATCCTGGCAGGCACGGTTAGAAAAGGCCAAGGGCAAGGCGGATATTATTATCGGGAAAAATCGTCATGGTCGCACCGACACTATACATCTCGCATTCCTTGCGGACTTCAGTTTATTTGATAACCTGAATGAAATGGCTGACCGTGTTCCGGAATTTGTAGAGTCTGGTCCGATTTTGCCAGAGGCGGAATCTGCCAAGATTGACATAGACGCGATTCCTGACGATATAGATTTATAATTTTTCTTAATTATTTCCTTGCCAAGTTTTTCAAAATCGACTATCATTTTGTCAAGATTTGATATAAGGAGGTTTACATGGCCCAAGAAGAAATAATTTTTCCAAATAATATTCGTAATATAAGACTGGCGGCTGGAATGAAAATGACGGAACTTGCACGCAGGTCTGGTTTGTCGTTGTCCGCGGTATCTAAGATTGAAAAAGGTGTACGCCGCCTTAATCAAAAACAGTTATTGAATATTTGTAATATATTGGGGTGCAAGCTATCTGATATATTTATCAAGGATACCGACGATGTCGCATCAAAATGGCAAGATGAAATAACACGTCGTATGTCTGATAACGAAGATAGCGGTCTTAAAATATTTGGCAGTGGCATTCGCAAAATCCGCCAGCAATCTGGGAAAACCATTGCTCAGGCGGCAAAAGATGCAGGTATGACCCTTTCTGTGTATCACAAGATTGAAGTCGGTCAACGTGAAGTATATCAAAATGAAATTGAACCATTGGCACGTTCTTTTGCGCACTCGGTTGAAAGTATGTTTGATAAAATTGCCACATTGTATAAATCTGGTGAACTTACCAAACAAATGAACAAAGTTAAAGAACGGGTCAAGGCTGTATTGGTCCCCAGCGATTCGTCCAGCGATTTCGGCGATACCCAGGGACACTTGTATGGTGCCAAGTTGTATGAAAATGCGCGTCGCAAATTGGTTCCACTGTTCGGGGCTCCGTCAGGCAAGGCTGTTTCATTCAAAAAATCCGATACTACAATGATTGCTGCACCGGCGAATTTAGAGGGCCGTAAAGGTGTTTACGCCTTAATTCCAAACTCTAAGCGTCTCGGTGGTTTCATCCCAGAAAAATCTTATGTGTTCGTCGATTCTAAACAAAATGCTAGTGTTGGCGATTTGGCTGTGTTCATAGATGCAGACTTTAAATCACTCAAATCAGATGAATCTATAAACGTTAACATCGCTGTAGTTCGCAAGGATGCGCGCGGTAAAATATACGGACAAATGATATCACCAGATGAAAAAATCACTGCTCAGACAATGCATAAGGTTATTATGGTTTTGGCCGAATAACCTTGGACCCAGGGGGATTAAACGAGATGAAAGCCAAGGCAAGCGTTATCGCACAAAAACTGTTGAACCTCTATCGTCAAGCACATGTTATTGACGGCGGGTGGAATTCTTTAAATAAAATTTTCGTTGATGAAGCAACCGACGAAATTTTAAAAGAATTACAAGATCTGCCCACTGGTAAATTCTTGGTTATGCACATCAATAATCTTCGTGATGGGAAAACCCCGATGGATACCATTGCACGTGAATTGTTGCCATATGGTGGTGCATTCGCCGAGAAAGCATCTGATACAAATGTTTCCAATCAGGATATTACCGAGCTTGTTGATGCTATTAACAATTTTGTTGAAACACAACAAGGACTCGAAAAATTTATAAAAGCACCTGTTATAACACGTTTGGGTTCCGATTGGATTTCAAATGCCCAGGCGCTTCTTGCTAATAATGCCGATGCATTAGAAAAATTTAGTGCTATCGTCCGTATGTGGAATGCTTATAAACGTTGGATGGATGCCAAAGATATTATAAACCAACCTATTAATGATAGAATTCGGGCACAACTTCAGGTCGATATGCCTGAATATGAAACCTATTTACCACTGTTTGGTGAAGATGGTGCAAAGTTATTACGTCATTTGCACACATTGACCAGTTCTTTACCAACAAGTTCTACAAATAATTAATTGGTTCGGTATATAGTATCCAATGTGTGCGGTGTTCCAACATAAACTATTGCCCCGTTTGGGGAAAGTATAAAGTCTAATTCGCGCAACCTTTCGCGAAGCATCGTTCTTTTTTTTAACGTATTGCACGTGTTTGGCACTTCTACATCATCACATATTATTAAATCGGCCCGCATACCGGTAATATTTCCGTATATGCCTTGGCATACAACAGATGGTTCACGTATACCTACGGACCGATTTATGGTAATCTTGTTTTCTGCCCATTCGCGTTTATTTTTGGGGATCATATCCATACACCACGGATGATTTTCTAATATATTGCGAATATGCATAACCATTCTGGTGGCAAGGTGTGTTTCCGCCGACAATATCAAAATCCTGGTTTCTGGTCGCAAGAATAATGTGCACGTTGCGAACACACCGACTATTGTTGATTTTCCTGAATGCCTAAATGCCATCAATAAACCGCGATGCGATTCGCCATTTACAATATCATCAAGAAAATTTGTCATGGTGTGATGATGCATTGGTGCCGACATACCAAGTACCGAATTCCAAGAATCCAAAAATTGGTTGTACACACTCATGTTGTTATCCAACCAACTTATCCAAATGTTCCAGCACAGACACAAGTATGTTTTTCTTTTTTGTCTTGGTGTTTTTCAATTTATTAATATTTTTTTTTATTTTTTCTTTATAAGGTTTTTCGGTTTCCGTTTTCAATCTAGTTAATACTGCGTCTTCTGTTGCCCCGTTAACCATTCTACCATCTGCACCATATTTTGCACGTTGGGCAGATAAAACTTTTTTAACTAGGTTTTGTTTTTCTGTTTCATCTGATGCAATATCAGATAATACTTTACTTTTCGTTACCTTTGCATTGTTCTTGCTATCACTATAATTCAATATATCCTTAACATCTGAAACTATTTATCCCATTTTTATCTCCTTATGTTATATTTGATATCTGCCATATATTGTCACCGATAGAACAGTGATTGGCATCGCATCAACACTTGAAATTTCCCATGGTGCATCTATCATTGATTTGCCTGTACCAAGCACATTTACCGAAATATCACCAGAATATCCATCGGCACCATCCTCATAGATACAGTTTGGCAATTCTGCACGGAAATTATTTACGAATAACGTTTTTGATTTATAAAGCCGGGTTGTTATTTTCTTGATTCTTACATTATG